>JAYTYG010000297.1:0-9977 GCA_043742585.1 Spartobacteria bacterium | reverse complement strand
GTCGCCCCGTCGCCCCTTCGGCGTAAATAGGCAAGGGGGGCGGAAGGCGTTCGCCAAGAGTCACCTCTACTGATCTGTCACGCGTGATTTGAGGGGACGAATGGGAAGCATGGGACTGATGCGGCCGCCACGGCTACCCAACAAAGCTAGCGTGACAAAGCGCTGCTGATTGTCGCCGCCTGACGATCGCACCGTAGCAGCCGACGGCCCGTAGCCTCTTCGACCCCATAAAACTTTGTGATCTTTGTGTTCTATGCGGCTATCAGTTCCCCGCTTTCGTATCGATCATATACGGCGCGCATTCCTCCGCCAGGCGCACCGGAATGAACGCCAACAACCGCACGTCGTTGTCTACATATTCGGTCTCCAGGATCTTCGCCTGCCGATGCAGCCGCGCGATGAGCTCCGAGGCGTGCGCCGGAATCAGCAGCTCCCTCACCGCTGAGCCGTCCGACGCTAACTCGCCGATCCGCGCAATCAGGGCGTCGATGCCTTCCCCGGTATGGATTGAAATAAACAGGGCCTCAGGAAATTGCCGACGCAAATTGGGGATCACGCCGGGGTCTTCGATTTTATCGATCTTGTTGAAGACGATGAGTGTGCGCTTGTTCTCGGCCCCGAGTTCATTGAGGACTTTGAGCGTGGTGTTATAGAAAGTCAGCACCTCGGGCTGCGCGGCGTCGAGCAGATGGATGAGGAAATCGGCCAGCACCGCTTCCTCCAGCGTGGCGTTAAAGGCTTCCACGAGTCGGTGGGGGAGCTTGCGCACAAAGCCCACGGTATCGGTTAAAAGCAGCGGCTGTTTATTCGGGAGCTCGATCTTGCGCGTGGTGGTATCGAGCGTGGCAAAAAGTTTATCTTCAATCAGCACATCGGCACCTGTCAGCCGCCGGAGCAATGAGGATTTACCCGCGTTTGTATACCCCACAATAGCCGCATTGGGCACCGGCGTCCGCTTCCGGTCTTTGCGCTGCGTGGCCCGGGACGAGCGCACTTCGAGGATTTCCTTTTTGCAGCGGTCGATGGTGTCCCGCACCTTGCGTTTATCTTGCTCGAGCTGGGATTCGCCTTCGCCCCGGCTCCCGATCCCGCCGCCTTGCCGGGCCAGATGGCTCCAGGCCCGGGTGAGTCGGGGCAGGGAGTACTGGAGCTTGGCGAGCTCGACCTGGAGTCGGGCCTCGCGGGTTTGGGCACGCTTGCCGAAAATGTCGATAATGACTTCCTGCCGGTCGATGACGGCGATGCCGGGCGCCAGCTTCTCCCAGTTGCGCTGCTGGCTGGGGGTGAGTTCGTTGTCAAAGACGATGACGTCAAGTTTGTGCGCGACGGCGTGGGCGATGAGTTCCTCGGCTTTCCCCGAACCGATGAGATAGCGGGATTGGGTTTCGCGGAAGTGGATGAGCATCCGTTCAATCACCGGAATGCCCAGGGTCGTCACCAGCTCTTCGAGTTCTTCGAGCAGGCTTTGGGCTTCGGCTTTGTCGGCGCTCTCGATGTAAGCGCCCACCAGCAGGGCGCGCTCCACCATTTTCGTCTCTTTATTATCGAACAACATTGCCTGGAGGATACGCGAGTGGCGCCAAGGTGCAATGCGGGCGCTTCGCGTGTTTACCATGAGCTCGGTGCCGAGAAAGTCATTCGCCGTTTATTTCGCGAACACGGACCAATGGCGGATCCTGATTGGGACGGAATCCGCGAGTCACTTTCTCCAGACCGGTCCGAGCGGCGAGAAAGCGCTCCCGGCGGCTTCCGTGGCCGCCGCCGTGCAGGACTTGCTCCAGGCCGCGAGCGCGCGATCCACGGAGAGTATCGAGGCAATGATCAAGCGGCTTCCCCCGGAAGATCCGATGACGGAGGCGCGCCGCATCAAACTCAAGGTGGACGCCGTTCTGGATGGGCTCGTATTCAAACTTGAAAAGCGCTAGCGGCTGCGGCCCCCCAAGCCGTTTAGGCTCGCCCGAATGCGCTCGCCCCGGTCTCTTGCTTTCTAACCAGCCTCAAATGAATCCCCTTCTGCGCTTCCTGCTCCGCTGTCTCTTCCAGTTCCGCGCTCACAATGAGGAGGTGCTCGCCACGCGCGGCCCAGTCCTGCTCCTGCCTAATCATGTGTCCTGGCTGGACTGGCTGTTTCTGCTGGTCTGCACCGATGACGATTGGAAATGCGTGGTGTCCTCGCGCACGGCGCAGACCTCCTGGCTGCATCGCAAAATCATGATCAATCGCCGGACTTTCCCGATCGATTCCGACTCCCCATACGCGGTCAAGCACATGGCTGAGTTCCTCGCCCAAGGGGGGCGGCTCGTGCTATTTCCCGAGGGCCGAATTTCCCGGACCGGCACGCTGATGAAGCTCTTTGATGGCACCGGATTCCTTATTCATAAGACCGGGGCCAAGGTCATCTCCTGTTACTTGCGGGGGAACCACAGGCTGCTGGGATCGCCCAATCCCAACCGTAAACAATGGTTCCCACGGATCACAGCGCATTTCAGCGAAGTGCTCACATCCCCGCAGGTGGAGCACTTGAGCACGGCCAAGACCCGGACCCTCTATACGAATTGGCTGCGCGATCAGATGGTGGCCCAGCAGTTCGACGTGGAAATGCAGTTCGGGCCGCAAACCGTGGGCGCAGGCATCGTGGACGCAGCCAAGCGTGTGCCCGGCCAGACCGTGCTGGAAGACGTCCAGGGATCGCTCACCTACCAAAAGCTGTTAGTCGCTGCGGATCTGTTCGCGCAGCAGTTAGGGATAGTCCTGGATCATAAAACGCGGCGGGTCGGTGTTTTGCTTCCAAACATGAACGCCACCCCGGTCGTGCTCCTGAGCCTGTGGTCGCTTGGGATGGAAGCCGCGATGCTAAACTATTCGACCGGGCCATCCATCATGCTCGCCTGCGCGCAACTAGCTAAAGTTAGGCAGGTGCTCACTTCCCGGGCATTTCTTAAAAAGGCGCGCCTGGATATAGATATACTGACTGCTGCAGGGCTGGAGTTTATCTATCTCGAAGATGTCCGGGCCAACTTCTCAACTGTCGATAAGCTTCGGGCGCGCTTGCGCCAAACCTTCGCACCTGGATTGCGCGGGGTCTCGTCACGCGCGGGTTCGGACGCGGCGGCCATTTTGTTTACAAGCGGTTCAGAGGGTGTCCCGAAAGCGGTGGAGCTCACCCATCGCAACCTGCTCGCCAATGTCCGCCAAATGCTCGCGGTGACAGACATCACCGACGTGGATCGGCTATTTAATGCGATGCCTATGTTCCATAGCTTTGGCCTCACCGTGGGCCTGCTATTCCCGATGCTGCGCGGGATGTATGTATTTATTTATCCGTCGCCGCTGCATTATCGGGTGGTGCCCACTGTCTTTTATAGCGCCGATTGCACGGTGATGATTGGCACGAATACTTTCCTCAATGGCTATGCCCGGAAGGCGCATCCTTACGACTTTAGGAGCCTGCGTTATATGTTCTCCGCCGCAGAGAAGTTACAGGAAACTACCGCCACCACTTGGGCGCGACGTTACGGCGTGCGGATCCTGGAAGGTTACGGCGCCACCGAGTGCAGCCCCTGCATTAGCTTGAATACCCCGTTGCAGGGCAAATACGGGTCCGCTGGAAGGTTCCTGCCTGGAATCAGTTATCGGCTCGAACCCGTGGAAGGCGTGTCCAATGCAGGCCGCCTCTTTGTCTCAGGCCCAAATGTCATGAACGGTTATTTGAAGGCGGACGCCGAGGCTGTGGTCCGGCCCGAATGGTATGATACAGGCGACATCGTGCATGTGGATGAGGAAGGCTATGTGTTCATCCAGGGCCGCATGAAACGCTTTGCCAAAGTCAGTGGCGAAATGGTCAGCCTCACTGCGGTGGAAGATGCGCTCGCTGGCGCCTTTCCTCAATACGGGCTGCGCTGTCAGACCGCCGTGCTGGCCTGTCCCGATGAGGACAGAGGGGAAAAGCTCATCGTCGCCGTAAACGAACCAAGGCTCGCCATCGAGGAGATCCGCGCGGCGATCAAAGCCAAGGGGCTCCCGAATATCGCCGTGCCCAGGGAGTTACGGTTCATTCCGGATATTCCAAAGTTAGGCACCGGCAAAGTAAACTATCGCGAACTCGAGCGGCTTCTCTCCACGCTCCCCGTTCCGGGCTTGCCGCTGATTGGGTGAGTGATGAGAATGGAAACTAACAAGGCAGGCGCGCAATTGGTTCCATAAAAGGCACCGTGCACGGGAGATTCATACATGTCTGTCCCCCGCTTCAGTCTCTGTGTTTTCTGTGTTCTTTGCGGCTAAGGAATCCTGCGGCCAGGCAGTCCCGGAAATCCCTTTTCGCGATCCATCTGCACCGGGGCCGTCGGGATAGCCGCGAACTCTCCAGCCACAGGCAGCTTTAAGCGCGCTGGATTCGCGCCCTTGTTGTCCAGATTGGCGTTTAACTCGTCTTCGCTGAGCGGCTTGGATTTTACGCCGTCTTTTGGCACCTCGATTTTTGCGGCCCAAACAATCGCATTAAGCGCCAGCGTGCGGAAGGCATCCACAGCCCAGTTCCGGTGATAGTGGCCACCGGTGAACCCCACGCCGCGCCCGCCATCAGCCCGCTCAATGCCCCACATCAGAGTTTGCGGATGCTCCAGCCCGGCCACGCCATTTTCGTTCCAGAGATTAATGTAATGTTTGACCCTGTCACGCGTCGGAACGGCGCTCACAAGATCTAGCACCTTGCTCCGATCCTTGGGAAAGCGGATGCTGTAATAGAATTCGTCGTAGGCCTCGATTTGCGCAGGCAAACCCCGGGACACGGGATGATTAGGGAGCGCCGTGAGCGCCGCCAGCCAATGGGGGTTGACGGAGAAACCGGTTTCGAACGCCCCGCCTATCCATGGCCGGTAATAGCGCTCGCCCTCCTCCGCTGAGGGATGCACAGCGTAGTGCATAAATACGATGCCCACTCCTTTCTTTGCCAGCTCGTCGACCTTACCCCAGCCGTTGCTCACGACGCTGGTCCCGTCCGCATAGATCACCAACGCCTTGATGCCGTCCAACGCGCTTTCGTCCTTGGGCCAACCTTGGATCACTGTCGCCTTTATGCCCAGCCCGCTCTGCTCGTTGAGCGCCTTGGCTAGTATTTGGCAGCCTGCGTTGAATTCGTGCTCGCCCGGTCCGTGGCTGCGCGCCCCGGCCAGAAAAACGATGTCATCGGCGGCCATCGCCGGAGTGTAAATCGCGCACGTCGCGATAGCGCCGACGATGCAGTGGAAGGCCCAGGATCGGATTGAGGAATGGAAAGCTATGTTCATGGAAAATGGGTCTTGATGGGGAGGCTACGGTGCCACGCTATTTGCCAGGAACCGCGACCCTTTGATTAGCATTGCCAAACCATTTTATTAGGCGGTATCTGGCTGCAGACTTCGCCGGACCGGGTTGTCCTGAAAACGAGAATGGAAACTAAAGAGTAGGCAGTCGAATCGTTGAGCTGAAGTTAACGGGCCGGAGAGTTCATGCAATTCTGTAACCCCTCTTACACTCTGCCTTCTCTGTGTTTTCTGCGTTCTCTGCGGCTAATATTAGCCAAGCCACGGGCGGCGCGGTCACGCGGCTGTCGCTATTTCCTGGGGAACAGCTTCTTTTGGTAATCCAGCCAAGCCCCCAGCCGCTGGCGCAGCGGTTGACAGGTCTTCGGGCGCGCTTCGGCTAGATTATGCTGTTCCTCCGGATCCCTGGATAAATCGTATAGCTCCTCCCGGCCACTAGTCGCGTTGAAAATATATTTCAGCTCCTGCTCTCGGACTCCCAGAATATAGTTATCCATCGCCCCATAGAAATATGCCCGTGGGGGATGCGTCGGATCAAATAGACTCCGACCCTGAAACGACGCTGGCTGGCTCACTCCAAGTAAGTCGAGGATCGTCGGCGATAGATCCACATGCGCTCCAATCTGCTCCGATCGCGGCGCTGTTTTGAACAGCTTCGGATTCCAAATCATCAACGGCACCCGGACATCCTCCTGATACACCCGGCCGCTATGGAAATAGGTCTTATGCGGCCGCCCAAAGGCCTGCCCATGATCGCCTGTGACGATGACTATCGTGTCCTCAGCCAGGCCCCGCTGCCGGAGCCCCGCAAAGAGGTTGCCCAGCGCGATGTCGGATTCCTTGAGCGCATTGAGATACCGATTCAAGTCCCAGCCCATGTCGCCCCACGCATTGTCGTCCCCTAAAAAATCCACAGTCTCCCAATCCGGGCCTGGCTCATAGGGATGATGGGTTCCCTGCGTCCAGGTGAATAGAAAGAAGGGCTTGGGATCCGCAGAGTCGATGAACTTGAAAATCTGGTTCACCATCGACTTGTCATCCACGCCCCAGGATGAAAGCTGTGGCCCGCCAATGTCGTGCGCGTCCTGAATTGTATCGTATCCGCGGTTTTTCAGGAATTTATCCTGTCCGGAGAACTCGTTGTTACCTGCGGAAATAAATGCGGTCCTATAGCCCTGCGCCTTGAGCACTTGCGCCACGGTATTTCCCGGGATGCCGGGGCGCTCGACCGTGAACTCGCGCCAGCCCATCGGCGGATAGACCGATAGCGTCAACGCCACCAGCGAGTTAGCTGTATTGGTGATGTGGGAATAAAAGTTATTGAAAACAATCGCGTTCTCCGACTCGGCCTCCATGTGTGGCCACGTCTTGAATCGGCTCCCATACAGGCTCAGGTGCTCGGTGCAGATGGATTCGCCCACCACCACTATGACGTTTTTAGCCCCGCGCGGCAGCCCGGGTGTGGGCGTGACCGCCGCTTGGCGCGCGTCGACTGTCTTGAAGTCATCAGCCAGCTCGGCTGGATACTGCTCGTGTAAATCCACCGCGCCTCCATGGAAAAGCGCGTTGATCAACGATCCCGCAAACGTCATGTGCGAGTTCTGGGTGAGCGCCCGCGAATCTTCCTGGCGGCCCCATTCCCCGCGCACCTGGACGCGCGCCCACACAAACCCGCTGCATATTCCCAGGGCAACCAGGCATTGCAGCACCCGTCTTAGTCCGGTCCGCTGGAAGCGGCAGTAGCGTTCGACGATTAGGACGAGCGCGATATAGATTGCAGGAATCGCCGCGAACGCCGCGAGGATGCCGGGCGACACGCTGCGGCCCACCGATGACTGCATATTTTTTAGATCACCGGCCAGATAGAGCAGGGGATACGTCAACGGCATCCGCATCACCTGGGCGAGTCGCAAGCTCATGACCGCCCAAAATACTGCGACCGTGCTGAGCGCAAAGTAAGTCAGCCAGGTGGCGCGCTGCATTTTCGGCCTGCGCCTATTAAGGACGATTATGAGCTGTGTCAGCAGTCCCGTTCCCAATGCAAACAGCAGATCCGATGCGGACAAAATCGCTGCGGCTCGACCGAATCCCGAGGCTGTCTCCGGCACGTCTTCGAGCAAGCTCACATACGGGAGCTTGAGGGCGATCAAGCACGCGCCTAAACAGACACAAGGCCAGAATGCGGAGATGCGAGGCTTGGCGGGAGTCAGGGGTGGGTTGAACGGGCGCATCTCCGATACTTTATAAACTCAGCTCCAACGGCGCCCTGATTATAAAAGATGAATGGTGAATGATGAAAATTCCGAGAACGCAAATTGCGTTAATCCCGAGGGCTTGTGCTGATTCATACGTCAAAATTTAGCCTTCAGGATTTCTCACCGCGACTGCCAGGAACTTAGCTAAATTCCGAGTCGGTCGTTTCATAGTAAATAGACCGACTCGGATAGGTTGCAGTTGTTATTTGTCGGTGGGATTCAGGAACTTGAATGTGAGCCCTGCGACGAGACCGCCCGCGAGATCCGCAGCGATGTGGATCCAGATGTCGGAGAATTTCACGAGGTGCATCATTGCCGCGCCCACCGCCACGGCGGGATTAAAGGCGCCGCCCGAGATCGAGCCGACCGAGAATGCGCCAGCCATGACAGTCATGCCGATGGCTAGCCCATAAAAAGAGTTGTTCGCGGTGCCCTTGGCCGTCGCGGTATTGAGCACTACATAGGCGAGAGCGAAGGTGAACAGAAATTCCGCGACGAAGGCCGCCGGGACGTTGCTGATTTCCATGGGCGTCCCAAATTTTCCAACCAAGAAGACCGCTGCGAATGCGGCGGCGGCTCCGGCGGCAATTTGCGCGGCCCAATATGGGATCACATCTTTGGCGTCGCATTTGCCGCGCACAAACACGGCCAGCGTCACCGCTGGGTTAAAGTGCGCGCCGGAGATGTGACCGCCAGCAAAGATCATGACCATCAGGACTGCGCCGATGGCCAGCGGAGGGATGACCCCAGCCGCACCCGGGATGACCGTGCAGCCGATGGTGAGCACCAGGAAAAAGGTGCCGATGAATTCTGCGATGTATTTTCTCATAGATTGGTTGGGCGTTTGTGTCGGGCTCGAAATTTAGCGGAGCGGGCAATTAGCATCCCCGGCACTTAGGGGGCCAGAGAAATGATGGAAGCGGCGGGATGCGGTTCGTTGTGGAAGTACGTTGAGGAAGTGCGTTCTGGGGCGCCAACGGTTCAATCGGCGGTAATTGAATTCCCGGTTGCGCCCCGCTGCGGTGCCTGTCCCCGGACGAGTGGAGAGCATATTCGCTGCTGTTTTCCGTTGACGGTATCGCGCAAGCACCATATTTATCCCTCCCCGTTACATTTCTTTGACGTAAGCCAAAGTCTTGTGAAGAGAGTTTCTTTCAGAAAAGCGCGGTTAGCTCAGTGGTAGAGCATTACCTTGACACGGTAGGGGTCACGGTTCGAAACCGCCATCGCGCACTCCTCTTCTGAATCAGTCGGATGTCGCTTGCCGCTTCCAGCCCCGGGGAATCCTTCGTTTCATCCCGTTGCCGTCGTTTCTCTGCGACTCTGCGTCAATCCGGATTTCATCGGCATTCGGCTCAAGGCGTGAGGATTTAACGCAGCGCCGCAGCGCCGCAGGGTGACAGGCATTGTGCCCACCTGACTCAGGTGCTTCATTCATCGCGGGGGCACACTAACGGGCCATTTTTGGGCTGCGCTTTTGGATGTTGCGCGAGGATTTTCGCCGCCTGGAGCTTGCGTAGGATCCATGATTTGCGGGTGATTTTCACCTGCATTTTGGCTTTTAAATTAGCCATGACTTTATGCATCCATACATAGGTCGGTTGGCGGTGCAGCCAAGTCTTTGCGGAGGTTAGAATGCCTATGACGCGCAGGTAAAGTGTGTTGAACCAACTGAGTTTACGCGCATTGCTCCGCACCAAATCGAACACGTAGGCTGCCACTGCTGTTCCCATTAACTTTGCCGCCAATAGCACCAGAATCCCTAAAAACGGGCGGTGATGACTCACTAAATATAATGCCGCAATCTTGAACGGGATGAGCACGATGCCGGGCAGCAAAAGCACCAGGAGCGAGATGGAGGGGTTGAGCCTCTTTAGATACGATTCCATAACTGCCACAGGCGGTAGCCTGCTCAGGCGTCGGAACAGCGCCTTAAGCGTGTCCCAGAGCCATTCCTCAAAGACAATGAATAGCGCCACCGCGAACACCAACGGATGAAAGAAATAGTTTAATATCCTTTTGGTGAGTTTTTTCCGGGGCATAGGCTTCTGACAAAAGATGATGCCCGCATTTTCGTCGCAATGAAAGCTCCGCGCAAGGGCGGGCCGGGCCTTACTTGCGCAGTAGCTGTTCCATCGTATATGGCTCCTTCGCCGTTGCCTCGGGAACTTTGGCGACATCGGCCGGCGTCACTGCTTCCCCTGTATTGCCCCAGGCGGGGCGAACACGGAGAAAATCCAACTCCAGCGTGGGTTTCGCTTGGGATGGGCCTTTGGCGGAACCGCGTTGCGGTTCGATCCGCTCTGGCTCAGTCCCAGGGTAGGCCCGAAGCGGGCCAACCCTGGGCTGGAGGGCGTTATCCCGTTGGGATATAACGCATCCCGTTGGGATATAACGCATCCCGTTGGGATATAACGCATCC
>JAYTYG010000296.1:0-32836 GCA_043742585.1 Spartobacteria bacterium | reverse complement strand
AAAACACGTTTTTACTCAGGCGAGTAACGCCTGCAAAGTCCGCCCGAACGGCAAAGGGCGCTTAAGTTGACGCGTATGCCCCATGGGGCTTCGGCGGGTTTGACGCTGGCATCACCGAATAGTTCCAACGCCCTTGGACTAGCTGCCATGCCAGCAGCGCCTAATGGGAGGATCTGCACTTTCCCACAGTCACTTCAGATGCGTAAGCCCTGAGAAGGAAACCGAGCTCTGTTATCTCCATCCCCTCGTGTTCGATCGAGTTTTACTTGGATGAAGCCACGCGCGCTGCGGGATTAACGGCACCTGCGTTCTCGGACTCTTCGTAACTCACCCTTCATCATTCGGTCGCCGTTCGAGCTCAGCTCGCAAAGAAACGGAGCTGCGCCCCGCTCCATCGTGGCGCCCCGTTCGGGAGTTTTTCCTCGCACGCACCCCCGGCCGCGCCTAGACACTGCGTCCCTTTTTCTATGGACAACGCCTCACGAATCCTCCGCGTTGGCCTGCCTTCGGGCAGCCTCCAGGAGCCTACCTTCGCCCTCTTCGCCAAAGCCGGGTTCCACATCTCCGGCGCCAGCCGCAGCTACAAACCTGCGGTCGATGACTCCGAACTCGTCATCCGCCTGCTGCGCGCACAGGAAATCTCGCGCTATGTCGAACACGGCTTTCTGGATTGCGGCCTCACAGGCAAAGACTGGATCGAGAACAACGGCTCCGACGTGGCGCGCCTGTGCGAAATGACGTTCTCCAAGGCCAGCAACCAGCCGACCCGCTGGGTGATCGCCGTGCCGGAAGACTCTCCGATACGCAGCGTTAAAGACCTGCAAGGCAAAGTCATTGCAACCGAAGCCGTGGAGATGACGCGCCGTTATTTAGCCGAACACGGCGTCACCGCAATTGTCGAGTTCTCCTGGGGCGCCACCGAGGTGAAAGTGCCGGATTTAGTGGACGCGATCGTGGACGTGACAGAGACGGGGTCATCGTTGCGAGCCAACAAGCTACGGATATTGGAGACGATCATGGAATCGTCGCCGCAATTCATCGCCAATCATGAGGCGCTGAAGGAGCCGTGGAAGCGCGAAAAGATCGAGACCCTGGTGATGCTGCTCCAAGGGGCGCATGCGGCGCGGGACAAGGTGGGATTGAAGATGAACCTGCCTGCGGATAAACTCAGCGAGCTCCTGTCGGCGTTACCGGCCTTGCGCAACCCCACGATCGCGCACCTAGCGAATTCGGACTGGGTGGCGGTGGAAACGATCATCGACGAGCGAGTGGTGAGGGAGATCATCCCGCAGCTCAAAGCCCTAGGAGCGGAAGGGATCATCGAATATCCGCTCAACAAAGTAGTGTACTAGGGGATTAAAGTCCCCACAGGGGTCGAAAACTCCCTTATCGGACCGGCAAAGCAAAGATCTCTGTATATTGAAGAGAGATTCCCATTGCCCGCCGGATTGATTCGTGGTTTTCTCTGCCCCCCCAATTCAAGCCACAGTAGAAAATCGCATATCCTCATGGGTTCACTTAAAAAGAGACGGAAAGCAAAAATCGCCAAGCACAAACGCCGCAAGCGGATGAAAGAAAACCGCCATAAGAAGCGTTTGCGCTATAAGTCCTAGGCGCTAGGTTGCGCGAATGAAATTGCTCTGGCTGACACCTTGTTCTTGGCCACGAGCGGTTTTCATCGGCCAGGCTTTTGCCCTGGCCGCATTCTCCGTCATAGCCGCCCCAGCACCTTGCGCTGGGGCATGGCCTCTGCAAAATCGAGGTCCGGTCAAGTCAGTGCCGGCCAATCCATTCGCAGGGCCGTCAAAAGCGCCGGAATTACCGGCGCTTTTGACGCGTACACCACCCGAGCACGCAGACAGCTTGCCCTCGGAATATCGCCCGGCAGGCGCGGATTTACAGCTCAACCAAGCAGGCAATCGGAAGGCTGTCGCAATGAGCGAGTTCGCCATGGCCCTGCTGGCCGAGGATAGCGCGGACACGGAACGCGCCCTGGCCGGTTATCGCAAGGCCCTCGACGCCGATCCGGGTTACAGCGAGCTGGCCATAAAAGTCGCCTACAACCTCGTGCAGCGCAAGGAGGTCGCGTCTGCCATTCAAGTCTTGAAGGACGCGATCAAGGCGTCCCCCAAAGACGCCAGGGCGCTGGTCTATCTCGCCCTGATCTACGATAAAAATCTCAGGAAACCTGAGCTCGCCTTAAAATACGCGGAACAGGCCATCGCCTTTGAGCCGGATAACATCGAATGCATCCAGCTCCTGTTCGACCTCCTAACTGCGGGCAAACAGCCGAAAAAAGCCGAGCCGCTGATCGAGCGCGCCGCAGCGATATTGAATCCAGACCCGAAATACTGGCTGCAACTCGGTGATCTATACAAACGGCTCTATCTAAAAGCCGACGGGAGCCAGTCGCCGCAGGATCTGGCGAAAGTAAACGCCATCTTTCGCAAGGCCGCCGAGCTCGGGAAAACGGATGCAGACAGCCTCTCAACGGCCGGCGATTACTTTATTCTTTCGAGACAGGTCAAAGAGGCGATCCCGCTCTATCTCGCCGCCCTCAATCAAACGCCGCGCCCGGACGATGCGCCGCCTAACAATCTCCGCGAAAAGCTGGCGCGCGCATTCCTGCTGACGGAACAGAGCGACGAGGCGATCGGGCTATTGGAGTCTGTGGCGAAAGACAATCCGATGCGCTTTGAAACATTCAAGCTGCTTGGCGATCTCTACGAGCAGAAGGGCGATGCCAGCAAGGCGCTGGCCAATTACGAGCGCAGCCTCAAGCTTAACTCCAACGACCCCCGCGCCTACGTGCGCCTCAGCGAAATGCTCCTGCGTGCCAAGCGCACCGACGAGGCCGTGGCCACCATGCAGACCGCCAGGGCCAGCTTTCCGGAGCGGCCCGAAATTGCGTTTAGCCTGGCAGCGACGCTTTCCCTGGCCAAGCAACACACGCAGGCGATGACTGTATTTGCCGAGGCCGAGGCGGAAGCGCAAGGCGTTCACGAGGAGCTCCTTGGCGCCCAGTTTTACTTCCAATACGGGGTGGCGGCCGAGCAAGCCGGGCGCCTGGAAAAAGCGGCGGAGTTACTCAAACACAGTATCGAGCTCGATCCCGCCAACGCCGCCCAATCCTATAACTATCTGGGCTACATGTGGGCGGACCGCGGGGACAACCTAGTGGAAGCCGACGAGATGATTCACAAGGCGCTGGCGCTGGAACCTGAGAATGCCGCATTCCTCGACAGCCTTGGCTGGCTGCACTTTAAGCAGGCCAATTACGACGAAGCCCTCCAGGAACTCTTGCGCGCGGCGGCGCGCATCCAGCCCGAGGACGCGGTGATCATGGACCACGTCGGCGATGCCTATCAGGCCTTGGGTAAAACCGCCGAAGCCCTGAGCTATTGGAAAAAGGCAGTGGCCATCGAAAAAGACAACGCAGTCATCGCGGCCAAAATCTTCGCCGCAACTCAAGCGCCAGTTTCCGAAATTGCCCCGACCACGGCAGTCAACCCGTAGCGCTGAAGCCCCCCGCGCGGCCGCTTTGCAGAGAGCGTCCATTTAACAGCAAAGTTCGCAGAGATTGGAAACCCGTTGCGTTCTCTGCGTTCTCTGCGTTCCCGGAGGCTTTCGCTGCCGGGCTTAGTCCACAAACTCCAACTCGACCGGAGCCGGGATCAGGCCCGCAGCATGGGCGCGGCCGAGAAACTCGCGAATCGCCTGACGCCCCAGATCGCCATAATCGAGTGTGTAATCATTGACATACATGCCGATGAATTGATCCGCGAGATCGGTGTCCATCCCGCGGGCAAGGGGCATGGCATGGGCCACGCCGGCTTTCCTGTGCTCGAGCCCGTAAACGATGCTGTCCCGCAAAACCACGTTAATAGCGCTCCTATCCGCAGGCGAAATGTCTTTGCGAATAACATTCCCGCCCAGAGGCAGCGGCAGTCCCGTGGACGTCTTCCACCATTCGCCTAAATCCACGATCTTCTGAAATCCATCCCGCTCGTAAGTGAGCTGCCCTTCGTGAATGATCAACCCCACGTCCGCTTTTCCGGAAGCCACGGCTTCGAAGATTTCATCAAAGGGCACGACCATGAAATCCACCTTTCCCATGTAAAGCTGGAGCGCCAAATACGCGCTGGTCATTTCACCTGGGATGGCAATCTTGCGAGCGCGCAGCCAAGTGAGTTGGGCCTCCTGATCGCTAAACGCCGGCAAAGCCAGGGTCTTCGAAGCAATGAGCATCGGTCCATATCCGTCCCCCATGCTGGCCCCGCAGGGCAGCAATGCATATTGATCCAGCACATAAGCGTAGGCATGAATCGAAATCGCCGAGATGTGTAACTCCCCGCGTGTGGCCCGTTCATTCAGCGTCTGAATGTCCTGCAACGTGTGCTCGAACTTCCAGCCATGCGCGTCAATCTTCCCCTCCGCCAGTGCGTAAAACATAAACGCATCATCAGGATCCGGGGAATGGCCGAGAGTGAGAACTTGGGAAGTAGACATCAGTCCAGCACCGTGAATGAATGCTGCGCGCCCGGCAAGGAGAAGAGGGAAGCCGGGGGGGGGGCGACGGGGGCGCATGTCCGTTCTATTGCTAGCTCAGCGCCCAAAGGCGCCCCCAAATTATGAATTATGAATTATGAATGATGAATGATGAATGTTGCGGATTCCGCTGACACCGGTGCCGTGAAGCGCCTAGGAATCCATCGCCGCCGTCATGATTCATGATTCATAATTCATAACTCATAACTCCCCAAAAAATTGGCCCTCAGGAAATAAATTCCCTGAGGGCCTTAAAACGTCAGCTCAATCTATATGAACTGATAATCTATATGCGCTTAATCTATATGCGCTTAATCCATATGCGCTTAATCTATGCGCGCTTAATCTATATGCGCTAAATCTATATGCGCTTAATAAGCGGCCTGTGCGCCTTTGAGATTCTTCTTTTGAATCCAAGGCATCAAGCCACGGAGACGCTCGCCCGTTTTTTCGATCGGATGCTTCGCGCCATCAGCCAGCAGCTTATTGTAATTCTTGTAACCGCCCTCGACCTCGCTGATCCAGCCCTTGGCGAACTTGCCGCTCTGAATGTCTTTCAACGCGGCTTTCATGCGTTTCTTGACGGAACCGTCAATGATCTTAGGCCCGACAGCGACGTCGCCCCACTTGGCGGTCTCCGAGATGGAGAAGCGCATACCGGCGATGCCAGATTCGTTCATCAAATCCACGATGAGCTTCAACTCATGAAGACACTCGAAGTAAGCCATTTCAGGGGCGTATCCGGCTTCCACCAGAGTCTCGAACCCAGCTTGCACGAGGGCGCTGACGCCGCCGCAAAGCACGGTTTGTTCGCCGAAAAGATCCGTCTCGGTCTCTTCCTTAAAAGTGGTTTCGAGCACGCCGCCACGGGTGCCGCCGATGCCTTTGGCCCAGGCCAAAGCGATCTTCTTAGCCTGCTTGCTGGGGTTCTGATAGATGGCGATCAAGGCTGGCACGCCTTTGCCTTCGGTGTATTGGCGGCGCACGATGTGCCCAGGGCCCTTGGGCGCAACCATGATCACGTCGACCTCAGGGGCTGGCGTGATGGTCTTGAAATGAATCGCAAAGCCGTGGCTGAATAGCAGCGTTTTGCCCTTCACCAGATTCGGCGCAATGTCCTTGTTGTAAACCCCGGCAATCTTGGTGTCTGGCACCGCCACGAAAATCACGTCGCCACGCTTTACTGCTTCCGCGGTATCAAACACTTCAAAGCCTTTTTCCGCGGCGACTGCGCGCGATTTGCTGCTGGGATAAAGCCCGATGATGACTTTGACGCCCGACTCCTTGAGGTTAAGCGCGTGGGCGTGGCCTTGGGAACCGAAGCCGATGACCGCGCAGGTTTTGCCCTGGAGGTTTTTGAGATCGGCGTCTTTGTCAGTATAGATTTTAGCAGGCATGAGAGTAGAGGAGTGAAATTAAAAAAGGGGTGTTACTTGTTACTGATTATTCGGACTTACGCGCCAGCGCGACTTTGCCAGTGCGGGTGAGATGAGTGATCCCAAATGGTTCCATGAGCAGCAGAAACTTGTTAATCTTGCTCTCGTTGCCAGTGACCTCGATGGAGACGTTTTTATGCTGCACATCGATGATTTTCGCCCTGAAAATATCGCAGATCTGCATCACTTCAGCCCGCGTGCTGGCATTGACTCCGACGCGCATGAGCACCAGTTCACGGTCGACAAACTCGTCGTCCCGGAAGTCCTGGATGGAAATCACATCAATGAGCTTGTTGAGTTGTTTAGTAACCTGCTCAAGGACCGTGTCATCGCCACGCACGACTATTGTCATGCGGGAGGTGGAGGCGTCGAGGGTCGGCCCCACATTGAGTGTATCAATGTTGAAACCACGGCCACTGAACATGCCGGCGATGCGAGTGAGCACGCCGAACTTGTTCTCGACCAATACCGAGATCGTATGTCGCATAAAGAAAAGGCGGCGAAAGTGGAGAAACCCGCGCAGTGCGTCAAATCCTAAATACCCTTAATCCGGGCTCATCTCCGATTCTTTACGAGCTCAGCTCAAAAGGCGCCCGGATTATGAATGATGAATGATGAGAGAAGCCTCCGGATTAACGGCACCCGCGTTCTCCGAACCTTCATAATTCCCAACAGCTCCCGCCAAGCGTAAAGAAACGGAGACGCGCACTTTACTCACCGCCGGCGCTGATCCTCAGCGCCTGCCTGCCCCGGCCTCAGCGAGCATCGCTGCGCGACGGCAGGACGAGCTCAAAAACCGTGCGACCGGAGTCCCGCCGGTACCGGATTGCGCCGCCCAACTGCTGCACAAACCCCAGGGCCACCGTCAGCCCCAAGCCTGCGGCATTTTGCTTCTGCTTGAGCGTGAAGAAAGGAGTGAAAATCTTCTCCACCGCCTCAGGAGGCACGCCCGGCCCTTCATCACTAACGGTCAACGACACCCATCGGATGGGCTGCGAGGCGGCGCTGGCCACGCGCACCGGGGCTTCGGCCCGCAACTCAATGCGCACGGTGCCACCGTCGGGCGAGGCGTCGAAAGCGTTCCGGACCAACTCGAAAATGGCCGTCTTGATCCGCCCCAAATCGCCCCAGACATGAGGCAATCCCTCCTGCGCATAGATCCCGAACTGCGTGTCCCTCACGCGCAAAGCCTCAAACCCTGGGTTCAACCGGGAAACGAACTCCCCGAGATCGATTTCCCGCCAGACCAATGTCGAAGGGCGCACCAAGGAATGCGTGCGATCCATCAACTCGCTCGCCGCTTGGGCGCCATCCTTGATTTTGAGCAAGGCCTGCTGCGTAGATGCATCCAGTCGCTCATTCTCGAGCAGCAATCCCACGTGCCCGGTAAAAAGCGTGAGGATGTTATTCATCCGATGCGTCAAGCCCCGGACCATTTGATCCTGAAATTCAGTGTGTTCGATCTGCATAAATCAATCCCTTTGCCAAGGCCCCGGTGACTAGCAGGAGACATACTCGCCCTCCGGATTTCCACTCAGAAATCACCCGCGCCTAGCCGTAGGCATCACTGCCGGTCTCAAAAACACGAGGCGGCCGCCCTCAGCAAAACAGTCAGAAAAGCGGCCGAGGACGCTGTGAGAAATTTTGGATGATCAAAATCCGGAGACGGCAAGCGGCGAAAAGACCTCACCCGCCGGTTGAAGGCGCAGATGCGCCGTATATTTGGGATTAGCGCGGCAGCTTCGGCCGCCCTTTCAGGGCTCGTTCGGTTCCGCTCCCGGTTACCTAGGTCGTTACCTAGGTCGTTACCTGGGCTGGCATAGAGCTGCCCCGTTGGGCGTAGAAAGGAGTCCTTTCACCCTCGACTGCTTTGGCTCGTTCTCATCCTCTTAAAATTTCTGCGTCAATCTGCGTCAATCTGCCGATCAATTCCGGATGCATTGCCGTTTTTCATAATTCATCCTTCATAATTCCTGAAAGCGAGCACGCTGACCTCGCCGGCGCTCTGCCGATGCAACGTGCCGTCGGCATGGCGCAGGAGCAAATGCCCCTCGGCATCGAGCTGCTCCGCCACGCCCTCCAGCACCGAGTCCCCCACACGGAGTTGAATCCAACGCCCCAAGAGCGAACTGCGCCTGGACGCCTCGGCCACAATCCGCGCAAAGCCAAACTCAACATCCGCCAGCGCCGGCTCAAGGTTCTGGAAAATCTTCACCGCCAAAGCCGCGCGATCGACATTGTGCCCGGCCGCTTCCCGCAGAGAAGACGCCTTATCTGCGAGCTCAGCGGGAAAATCCGAGGCCGCATGATTCACATTGAGCCCCATCCCCAACACGGCGAAAGGCTGCTGGGCACGATCGATTCCCGTTTCAATGAGAATTCCAGCCACTTTTCTACCGGCGATATAAATGTCATTGGGCCATTTGATCTGCACGGGCCCTACACCCGGCACACTCTCCTCGATCGCCGCAGCCATCGCCACCGCTGCCGTCGTCGTCAACCGGGGCCAATTCAGCATCGGATAACCCGGCCGCAACAGCAGCGAAAGCCACAAACCAAGATGCGAGGCCGATTCCCAGCGTCGCCCAAAGCGGCCCCGGCCGGCTTGCTGGCGCTCGGCAAAAATCGCGACCCCCTGCGCAGCGCCGTTGCGGCCGAGTTCGGCGGCCCGCTCGTTGGTGGAATCGGTTTCTGCAAACACCAATATCTCACGGATGAGATCCTGCGCGCCCAGCCGCGATAAAAGATCATCGGCGATCAATCGGTCTGGCGCTGACTCCAGTCGGTAACCCAAACCGGGCCGCTCCAGGATTTCAAATCCGGCCAGCCGCAGCTCCTCGATCCGCGCTTCGAGCACGGAGAGCGTGACTTGCAATTGCTGGGCCAGCTCTGAGCCCGAGCAATACAGGGAATGAGCGCGCAGCGCTTGCAGCAGCGCCGCATCCAGTGAAATCACGGCAACAACTCGAGCGAATAGTCCAAAGCCGCCGCCGAATGCGTGAGCGCCCCGATCGAAATAAAGTCCACCCCGGTCGCGGCAATGGCGCCGATGGTTTCCAACGTCACGCCACCGCTGGCTTCGAATTGCACCGCATCGGTCCGCAAGCGCACCGCTTCGCGCATTTCACCAGTGCTCATGTTATCCAAAAGTATCACATCGACACCGACAATAGTCACAAACTCGCGAACCTGCTGCAACGTGTCCGCCTCCAATTCCACTCGGATCCCGGGATGCGCCGCGCGGAACACGGAGACGGCCTCCTGCAGCGAGGCGGTCTGGCCCGCAGCAAGCAGATGATTATCTTTAATCATGACCATGTCATACAAACCAAAGCGGTGATTACAGCCCCCGCCAGCCACCACCGCCGCCTTCTCCAAAGCCCGCAGCCCAGGCGTGGTCTTGCGCGTATCCAAAATCCGTGCCTTGTGTTTCCCGGCCGCGTCCACAAAGCGCCGGGTCAGCGTGGCGACGCCCGAAAGGCGCTGCACGAAATTCAGGGCCACGCGTTCCGCAGTGAGGATGGAACGCACCGGGCCTTCAATCTCCAAAACCGTGGCCCCTTTTAAAACGCGGGAGCCTGAAGCCGCCACGACTTTCACATCGAGCGTGGGATCCACCCGAAGGAACACTTCCGCCGCTGTTTCCACTCCCGCAGCCACGCCGGTTTGCTTCACAAAGACCCGGGCGCGCCGCACCTCGGTGCCCACAAAATAGGTCGACGTCAGATCGCCGGACCCGATGTCTTCGGCCAGAGCCACCGTAATCGGATCGTGGGGAGCGGGGGCAGAAATGGATTTTTTCGTGGGCATGCGCGCTTGGGGGCTTAATTCCGCTCGGGTTGCGATACAATCTTCAATTCACTTTTAAAACAGCTCCGGATCGGCGCCCGGCCCAAACTACCGACGCACTTCCCGGCGTTAAGAGGCGATCTCGCGCGCAGGGGCGAAGGCGTGACGGAATCAAAGACGCCGGCATTGACTGGAAAGCGCGGGCTAGCTCCATCCCCCGCGCTTACCATTCTTTGCGCCTTTGTGCGAAGCGGCCCGGTCTCCCCTGCTGCTCGCACGTGCGCGGAGCCGACCTCTCGATGCCTTTGCACGCAAGGCGCGAGACGTCAGTCGCGCATTAGAGTCCGAGCAGAAGTCGGGCTGGGTTTTCGATGCATTCCTTGATCCGAATCAGGAACGTCACGGCTTCCTTCCCATCCACCACCCGATGATCGTAGCTCAACGCGAGATACATCATCGGCCGGATCACCACCTGCCCATTCACCGCCACGGGCCGGTCCTGGATCTTGTGCATGCCCAAAATTCCGCTCTGGGGCGGGTTAAGAATCGGGGTGCTCAGCAGCGAACCATAGACGCCGCCGTTGGAGATCGTAAACACTCCGCCCTGCAAGTCCTCGATCTTGATCTTGCCTTCGCGCGCTTTGAGCGCGTACGCGGACAGGTCGCGCTCGATCTCCGCAAACGACTTCTGATCCGCGTCCCGAATGACTGGCACGACCAAACCGCGTTCGGTACCGACCGCGACGCCTACGTCGTAAAAATGGTTCTGAACGAAATCCTCGCCATCCATGCGCCCGTTGATGGAGGGCACAGATTTAAGGGCGCTGACTGTGGCCTTAATAAAGAGCGACATAAAGCCGAGCTTGAGGCCGTGCTCCTTGGTGAAGGCATCCTGCATCTCACTGCGCAACTTCATCACGGCGCTCATGTCGCATTCGTTAAACGTTGTCAGGATCGCTGCCGTATGCTGCGCCATCACCAATTGCGCCGCAATTTTGCGCCGCAATGGGGACAGCCGCTTGCGCACGATCCGGCCCCCGTCATTCACCACAGGCGCTGAACTTTCGGCTGGCAGCGAAAGCCCTTGGCTCGCACCGGCCAGGGCAGCGGAAATACTGGGCGCCAAAGACTTAGCCTCGGGAATGGCCGGGGTTTTAGGCACTGGCGTGGCCTTGAGCGTGTGCGCAGGCGCCACTTCAGCGGGCGACGCCAACGGGGCCACGGCCTTGGCCTCAGGCGCGGCTTTGGCCGTAGGCGCTGACTGGGCCACCGCTCCAGCTTCATCAATGAACGCCACCACCTCGCCAATCTTCACTTCTTCACCCGCCGCCACCTTGATTTTAAGCACGCCGGACTTCTCCGCCGTGATCTCGGTCGAGACCTTATCGGTCTCGAGCGTCAGCAACACATCGCCCACGGCCACGGCGTCCCCGTCGTTTTTATGCCAGGTGGAGATCAAGCCGCTGGTGATCGATTCACCGACCGCTGGGATTTTGACTTCGACGCTCATGAGTAAGTAATTTGGGTGTGTAAAATGCGGTTGAAATTCGGGCAATCAGCGCCAGAAGCGACTGAGGTTTATCGACTGAAAAAGCGGGCCAGCCAGGTCACGACTGTCAGGAATTAGGAAGGCTGAATGAAGAGCGCTGAGAAGCCTTAGGGTTTAACTCCACCGGCGCCCGCCGAACCCTCAACATTCATAAACAAATCTGCGCCTCCGGTTTAGCCCAGTGTAAAGGCGTCCTCGACGATGAGCTTCTGCTCCCTTTTGTGAATACCGAGCGAGCCCACCGCCGGGCTCGCACTGGCTGCGCGCCCCGAATACCAGAGCGGTTGGTCCAAGAGCCGGCGCAATTGCCAGCCGATGAAACCCCAGGCCCCCATGTTCTGGGACTCTTCCTGGCACCAAACAAATGTTTTGGCCTTCGGATAACTTTTCACCGCAGCCATCAATTGTTCTTCATCGAGCGGGTAAAGCTGCTCGACTCGGATGAACGCCGTGTTCGTGATTTTTTGCTCATCCCGAAACTTCAGGAGATCGAAATAGATTTTACCAGTGCAGAAAACCAGGCGCGTAATCTTCTCTTTCTTCGCCAGCAGCGGCGCATGCAGGATCTCGTGGAAACAGTCATTCGTGAAATCCTCGAGCTTGGAGCCAGCGGCCTCAAGGCGCAGCATGCTCTTGGGAGTCATGATCACCAAAGGCTTGCGGAAGGCCCGCTTCATCTGGCGCCGCAGGAGATGAAAATACTGAGCAGGCGAAGTCAGGTTGCACACCTGGATATTATCCTCCGCGCAGAGCTGCAGGAACCGCTCCAGGCGCGCGCTCGAATGCTCCGGCCCCTGCCCTTCATAACCATGCGGCAACAATAACACGATCCCACTGGGCCGCTGCCACTTGGATTCCGCCGACGCAATAAACTGGTCGATGATGACCTGCGCACCATTCGAGAAATCCCCGAACTGCGCCTCCCAGAGGCAAAGCATCTCGGGATAATTGAGCGAATACCCGTAATCAAACCCCAGCACCGCCTGTTCGCTCAACAACGAGTTATAGATACACAACCGTCCCTGATCCGGCGTCAGATGTTGCAGCGGGCAATACCTGTCCCGGGTCTTCTCATCGTAAAAGTAAGCGTGCCTCTGACTAAATGTGCCGCGCCGGCAATCCTGCCCGCTCAAACGGATCGGCACGCCTTCGATCAACAGCGACCCCATTGCCAACGCCTCCGCAAACGCCCAGTCAAACCCGTCCCCGCGCTTAAAAACCTCGGCCCGTTTATCCAGGAAAAACTTCTTCAGCTTCGGCAGCGTATGAAATCCCTCGGGCACTGAAGTCAGGCCCTTGACGATTTGCTCCACGCGCTCCCGGGAAATGGCTGTTTGCACCGGCAAATGCGAATAGGCTGGCTGGAAAACCGCCGTAGACTCGCTAAATTTATTGATCGTCTGATCCTGCTCCGCCGCCTTCACCTCGGTGAAAGCCGCCTCGTATTGGGCGTCGGACTCCTTTTTCAGCGCCGCCGCATCCTCGGCAGTGAGCACGCCGGAGGCGATGAGCTTTTGTTTAAAAATCGTCCCGACCGAAGGGTGTGAGCTGATCTCGGCATAGAGCGAAGGCTGGGTAAAGAGCGGCTCATCGGTCTCGTTATGACCATAACGCCGATAACAATACATATCGATAATCACGTCGCACTTGAACTGCTGCCTGAACTCAAAGGCCAGCTCCGCGCAAAAGCGCACCGCTGCGGGATCATCGCCATTCACATGGAGCACCGGCGCCTCGATCATCTTGGCCACGTCTGTGCAGTATCTCGACGAACGGGCGTCGGCCGGCAAAGTCGTGAACCCAATCTGGTTATTGACGATGATATGGATCGTGCCCCCCGTGCGATACCCCTGCAACTGCGACATGTTGAGCACTTCCGCCACAATCCCCTGCCCCGCAAATGCCGCGTCCCCGTGGATGAGCACCGGGACCACTTTGGAGCGCTCGACGGAATCATTGCGAATGCGTTGGCGGGCTCGCGCCATGCCTTCGACCACGGGATCCACCGCTTCCAAGTGGCTGGGATTCGCCGATAACCGCAGCAATACCTCGCTGCCGTCCTCGAGTTTGCGCTCGGTGGTGTAACCCAGATGATATTTCACATCCCCGTCGCCGCCGACGGTGTTGGGCGAAAAGTTCTCGGAAAACTCCGCGAACATCACCCGCAATGGCTTCTGCAAAAACTCCCGGATCACGCTCAGCCGCCCCCGATGCGCCATGCCCATGACGATCTCTTCCACCTTAAATTGTGGGCAACTCTCCAGCAACCCGTGCAAAGCTACGATCACCGACTCAGCGCCTTCGATCGAGAACCGCTTCTGCCCCACATAGCGGGTATGCAGAAAGTGCTCAAAGGTCTCCACCGCATGAATCTGGCGCAGCATCCGCCGCTGGGTGTCCGCCGGCAAAGGCGCCGCGCTCGAACGCGCCTCGATCTTCTCCCGCATCCAGTTGCGCACCCGTGGATTCTGGATATGCATGAACTCGGCGCCGATCGACCCGCAATAGATGGCCTCCAAACTAGCAATCATCTCCCGGAGCCGCATGCGTTTGCCGCCCAGGAAAAACTTCGAGCTCACTTCGATCTCCATGTCTTTGGAGTCGAACCCCAGATCCCTCAGACTGAGCATGGGATTTTCCGGACGCGCTTTGGCCAGAGGATCCAGATTCGCAATGGTGTGACCCAACGTACGGTAGGCATACACCAGCCCATCCACCCGGGTTTGCAGAGAGTCACTGCCCGCGCCTCCAGAAGCATCTGCAACCGACTCAGCGCCAGCGGCTTGTCCATTCCTTGAATGCACCGAGCCGAGCTCGAAGCCTTCAAAAAAAGCGGCCCAAGCGGTGTCAACCGAAGCCGGGTCCTTTTGCCAGCGCTCGTAGTTTTCCTCGAGCAGATCGGCGTTAAAACGATTCGCGAACGAAATAGCCATAAGATGTGGGGGGCGGAATCTATGCCTGC
Organism: Spartobacteria bacterium; assembly: GCA_043742585.1. GTDB lineage: Bacteria > Verrucomicrobiota > Verrucomicrobiia > Chthoniobacterales > Chthoniobacteraceae > CAIURC01. The sequence continues at coordinate 18,552 of JAYTYG010000296.1, read as the reverse complement.
ACAGGAACCTCCCTAAAGATAATTCGTAGCCAATCGGCTATTTCCGCCGAATATCCCCTCCCCCGCCTCTGTAACCCAAGCAATCCGCAGACGCCGCGAGCCCCGCGCGAAACCATCACGACACAGGTCGCGACGGCTCCGGCGGCCTCCCTCCGCTTGCAGACAGAGCAGGGCCGGTCTCACGCGAAGCCGTGAAGAATGGAAAGAGAGGAAGAAAAGTCAGCCCGCCGTCTGACCCCGCAGTCAGCCCGCCGTCTGCCCCCGCATTCGGTAAGGCCCTCGCGAACTGCGACGGATTTTTCGGACAAACAGGGAACAAAAAAGCGGATCGACCCGACTAAAGGTCAATCCGCTTTGAAAGCTTCAGAGATGAAATCCCGGGGGGCCAAGCTTTCCAGCCCACCGCAATTGCCTCTGACGGACGGCCTAAACGGACGGCCTAAACGGACGGGTTCTTGAGGCGCTTGGCCACATCCAGTTCGATGACGCCATAGCGCGCCTCATAATTCTGAATCGTGGCAGTCAGGTGCAGGCAAAGCCGCTTGGCCGCATCGTGGGAAAGAATCACCCGGCTATCGAGCTTGAGGGGTTCATCCAAGATGTTTCCAAAAAAGTTCGGATTCAGTCCGAAATCCACGATGACTTCGTTGGGCGTCTGCGCGATGCGGCAGACATTGGCGTAAGTGGCCCGCAGATGGGCGGTGTCGATTTTAGGAGCAGTGGGCTCCGCCGGCTTGTTCTCGTCGCTCATAATAATAATATTTTGGTGAAAGGGAGCGCCAGTAGCTACCGGAGCGCTCTGGCAGCCGCAAACATTTTCTCCCCCCGGCGCCAAACCCGGCACCGAGCCTCATTCATACGGAACTCCTCCGCAGATTTGCGCAAATTCCCAGCGACTTGCGGGGAACGTCCACCAGGCACTTCGGCCCGTCGTCTTTTAGCGGAAGTCTCTATTTCCACCGAGGCAACGCAGGGTCGCCCACTCAACCTTTGGAGCTCGCGCCCGGTGCATTTGTGGGGCCGCCACTCCTGGCGCCGACTTGAAGATCGGCGTTAATCGGCGGATCACTCCGAGAAAACGGGAGCGAATCTGTGGATGGTTTGGAGGGGTTCCAGCTAAGCTGGCGCGCGTGGACGTTACCCCTGCGATTTTATTGCGCAAAACCAAGCTCACCGAGACCAGCCTCATCCTGACATGGCTGAGCGCAGAATTGGGCATCGTAAAAACCGTCGCCAAAGGAGCGCGCGCCCCCCGAAGCAAGTTTGCGGGGGTGCTCGACCTCTTTTTCGAATGCGAAATCGGTTTCGTGCGCAGCCGCAAAAGCGCGCTCCATATTCTCCAGGAAGCGGTCCTCAAAAATCCCCATGAAGGCCTGCGCCTGGACTACGCGCGAGTCGCTTGCGCCGCCTACTTCGTGGAGCTGGGGGAATTAGTGACCGAGCCGGAGCATCCCGCGCCGGAACTCTACGCGCTACTAATCCGCGCGCTGGCCCATCTGAGCGGGCACCCGGCCTCGAAGCGGGCGCTGCTGCATTTCGAACGCGAACTCGCCGGGCTACTCGGCATTCAACAACCTGAAGTCACTCCTGCCATCGCGCTCGAGCGCGCCTACCACCGACTCCCGGGCGCCCGCTCCCAGCTCCTCAAAATGTTGCCTTAATGCCCTTCATCGACCGCCTATGCTTGACGCCCGGAGATCGCGCAAGGAGGGTTATCTATGCTTCCTTTGGCTGGTTCCCAATATCCCGACTCGCACGCCGACTTGGCCGAAGCCCTCATTCTCGGACTCGCCCGACTTGGGGTGACCCCGAGGGACATCCGGGTGGAAGGCGGCACTTTTCCAAATGTGGAGACATTCCGCCTGGATGTCACCGGCACGCAACTGGCACGCACCTCAACTCCCATCACCTTTTCCGGGCCGATGAAAATGCCGCCTGGCGCGGCGGAAATTTCAGTCGACCAGATCGCCATCGAAGCCACCCCGATTTTCTTCGAAGAACTCCCGCTGCAACTCCACTTTTGGGCCAGTCGCGCAGGATTGGCGCTTGCGCATGACAAATCCAATGAGCCGATGCTGGTTTTCAGCAAAGCGGCCGCAGGAGAAGTCACCTTAAGCACCGAGCACGGAGATCTGGAGATGTTCGCGCACCGATTGGCAGTGGCAGCCTCAGCCAAACAAGGGATCGAGATTAAAAAGACCACCCTTGAATTGACAGGAATTACCCCGCGCAAGCTGGCTTTCAAGATCGAGATCACCGCGAAAATGTTTATCATGACTGCCGCCGTCGTTGTCAGCGGCAACATCCAGATCGATGACCAACTCAATGCGCGGCTCTCCGACTTGGCCTGCAGCGGCGACGGCATGATCGCCAGCGCGGCTAACGCCCTCCTCAAACCCCAACTCCAGAAGCTCGAGACTCGAGACTTCGCGCTGCTGGCATTCACCCCCGGCGAGGTCAAGCTCCACGACATCATCGTCGAAGCCCAGCATACCATCCGGCTCCGAGGCTCGTTTGGCGCGTAACCGACCGAGACAGACCTCTGCGCGGACGTTTAAACCTTAGCCCGAATTGAAAAACGCAGGGAACCCAGAGAATCTCTGGGCGTCCAGTCGCTGCGATCTTCGCCGCCCATGCGGTTATACTCCAGGCGGTGACCGATCGCACAAATTGTAGGACATGGATTTGCCGCTTTCACCAAGCCTCCCCGCCGATGCGCTCACGCAAGTCTGGAGTATGGCCAATTCTCATAAATGGCCCACAGGCCCGAACCATGATCCTGGGGCCTCCCTCCACAGTTGGGAAAATGGCCACCCACAACAAAGCGGCGGGACGCCGCGACCAGGATGTTTCCCTGCGCTTTACGCCGGAGGCGTTAATTCCACTTTGTTAAGTGGAATTAGATAACTCAGCTTAAGAGCCCACTGCTGAGCCCGGAGTGCGTCCACGCCGGGCGCAGGAACGAATCACATGCGCTGATCCGAAATGGCGCTTTGAAATGGCGCTTTGAAATGGCGCTTTGCTCGCGACGGAGGGGATCGGCTCCAAGTTATTTCGCGGAGCAGGGTTATGTAAGAGTTTTGAAAAGCCAGTTGCGCCCGAGCCCTCTTCAGTTTCTGCTAACCCTCTTTGCCCATGATTTTCTGCTCCCGAATCCTCACGTGTGGCGTCGCAGCCGCGCTGCTCTTTACCGGCTGTCGCCGCGCTGAGATCCGCGTTTACACCGCGCCGAAAGATCAACCCGACGTGGCGGATCAACCTGCGGATGCTCACGCCGCGCCGGACGCGCATTCGGCGGCGCCCACCTCCCCAGTCGCGCCCGCAGCCCCGGAGCGCGCGCGACCCGAGGTGACGTGGAGCCTTCCCGCAGGCTGGAAAGAAGCCCCAACCGGCAAGGTCAACCTAGCGCAGTTCGCGATTCAAACCGGCGCCGGCGACGCGAGCGTGAGCATCACTCCGTTGCCGAACCTGGCTGGCAAAGAAGCCGCAGTCATCAATATGTGGCGGGCGCAGGTAGGCCAAGGGCCGTTGGAAGAAGCCGCGCTCGCGAACGCCCTAGTGCCCGCAGATGTGGCTGGCGAAAAAGGGCAGCTCTTCGAAATCAGCGGGACTCGCGACGGCGCGACGACCCGGATCATCACCGCCATCCTGCATCGGCCCGACGCGAGTTGGTTTTTCAAGCTCTCAGGAAATGAGGCGGCCACGGCGGCGATTAAACCCGTTTACCTGGAATTTCTCAAATCGGTCCGCATCGGCGGGCCAAAATCCTCAACGGCGCCAACCGCGCCAGCCCCGGTGCCCGCACAGCCATGAATCGACAAATCTGGAAATTCCTCACCTCGCTGAGGCTGACCGTCACCTGCCTGAGCTTCAGCATTGTGCTGGTGTTCATCGGGACGGTGGCGCAAGCCGACGAAGGCCTTTACCAAGCGCAAGCGCGGTATTTCAAAGATTGGTTCGTATGGGGGCCGACACTTTTCGGGCATTGGCTGCCGATATTGCTACCAGGCGGCTACTTGCTAGGCACCACGCTTTTGGTGAACCTTGTTTGCGCGCACATCAACCGGTTCCAATGGACGATCAAGAAATTCGGCATCCATCTCACGCACATGGGGATCGTCGTGCTTTTGGTGGGGCAATTGGCGACGGACATGTTGTCGGAAGAAAGCCATCTGCGACTGCGCGAGGGCCAGACCCGCAACTACACCGAGAGCCATCGCGAGCATGAACTGATCTTCGCGACCGACTCGGCCAAGGCTGGCGAGGAAGAGATCGTTTCGATCCCGGAGCCGATCGTGGCCAAGGGCGGCCGGATCGCGCATCCCAAGCTGCCGTTTACGGTGGTTGTTAAAGAGTATCAGATCAACGGCGCGGTGGCGGACCGCACGGGCGTGATAGAAGCTGCGGGGAAGTTGAGCGGCGCGTTGGCCACGGTGGAAGCCCAGTATGCCAGCGCCGATGGTCTCGTGGCCCAGGCGCAGCGGGCGGGCGAAGGCCCGGGCCGGGCCGAGGTGTGGCGGGCCGCGTTGAAAGCGGTGGGCGAGCCCCAGGGGCAGGACATCGTGGCCGCAGCCACGCGCATCGCGGCGCAGCCAGCGCTCGCCGCAAAGCTGCAGGTGGAACTCAAGACCCGGTTCCAAGGGGAAATGCTCAAACGTTTCAGCAAACAAGGCGGCGCCATGAGCATGGCCGCCCAACGCCTGGAGAAAAAAGAGCCGCTCACTGCGGATTCACTGCCGAGCCCGGCCTCAAATGGTGCAGGCAAACAAGTGGTGGTCATGCCGTTGCCAGAAACCAAGGAGATGGATTCCAATAATCTGCCTTACTCAGTGGTGGAAGTGCTCGATGGCGACAAGACCCTCGGCTCCTGGTTGCTTTCGCCTTACCTGGATCCGCAGGACTTAGTGATCGCCGGTAAAACGTGGCGGGCGGCATTCCGGTCCGAGCGCATTTACCATCCGTTCTCGGTGAAGCTGCTCAAAACCACGCACGAAGTGTATCGCGGCACGGAGATCCCCAAGAACTTCCAGAGCCGGGTGCATATTGAAAACATGGGCAAAGGCGAGACGCGGGACTCGGACATCTACATGAACAACCCGTTGCGGTATGAAGGGCTGACCTTTTTCCAATACCAAATGGGTCAGGACGAAAGGTATGAGAACGTGGGGACGAGCACGCTGCAAGTGGTGCGCAATCCCAGCTGGCTAACCCCTTACCTGGGCTGCGGCCTGGTGGCATTTGGGATGATCTTCCAATTCATGTTTCACCTCGTCGGCTTCATCAGCAAACGCAAAGCCGTATGAGGCTGCCCTACCCCTGCATTTCTTCCTCCGCCGCCAGGACTGGCGGCACTTTCCTGCTTATGAAAAAGTGGCTTTCGTTAATGGTCGCCGGCCTCGTTGCCGTCGGCGTGTTGGGCTCGCCGGCTGCCTCTGCGGCCGAACCTGCGCGGATGAACTCCGAGCAATTTGGCCGGTTACCATTGGTGTCCAATGGTCGCTGCCAGCCCATCGATTCGTTGGCGCGCAATGCTTTGCTGCAACTGCGCGAAAAGCAAACCGCCAATCTGGAGCCGTGGAAGGGCAGCTTCGAGCGCCCGAAAATCATCTCCGCCACCGAATGGCTCATGGCGATGTTCATGGAGCCGAAGACGGCCGACACTTGGCCAATCATCCGGATCGATAACCCGGATCTCAAAGGTCTGCTGGAGTTAGCCGGCAACGCCGATCCCGATAAACAAACCGACGGCAAACATTTTTCGTGGAATGCGATCAAAGACAAGCTGGCGGATCTCCAGCGCGAATCCAGCCGAGCCGCCGGCATCGAGCAGTCGTTGCGCAATCCTTACGATAAAGCCGTGCTTCGGCTCTGGGGCAATGTGGGCCTCTATATGCGGCTTCAAAACACGCTCCAACCCCAGAACGCCAAGGATTGGGCGCGCGAACTCAGCGAATTCACCAAGAATGCCCCCGCCGGCGTGGCCGCACTCACGGCGCAGCGCGACAAATTGAAATTTGATCAGGCGGCGCTGGATCGGATCATGCCGGACCTGGAACGCTTTGACGTGATGTCGCAGTTGGAGCCGGCGCTGCTGATCCCGCCGCTGAGCTCTGTGGGGCCGCAAAAGGACGAATGGGTGCGCACGGTCGCGGCAGTCACCGAGATTGCGCGTGGCGAGCCCGCGCACTTTGCGCTGCTGGCTTACGCGCGGATATCGAGCGCCTACCGGGCCGCAGACGCTGTGGCATTCAACCAGGCCGTGACAGATTATCAAACGGCGCTCGGCGCAAACTTCGCAGCGGAGCTCAAGAAAGGCACCCGGGAACAGCTCTTCAATAAGGCTGAGCCTTTCTATAAATCGATGGCGCTCTACCTCATCGTGTTCCTCGCCGTCATCGGCTATTGGTTCGCGCCGCAAAGCTTGGAATGGCTCCGGCGCGCCGCTCTGTGGCTGGCGCTGGTGGCGTTGGCGGTGCACACTTTCGGACTCGTGTTCCGCATGGTGCTGGAAGGCCGGCCACCGGTCACAAACCTTTATTCCTCGGCCATCTTCATCGGCTGGGGCGCCTGCATTCTCGGGCTGATCCTGGAACGGTTCTGGCGCAACTCCATCGGGCTGATGGTTTCGAGCACCATTGGGTTCATCACGCTGATCATCGCCCATCACCTCTCGCTGACAGGCGACACCATGGAGATGATGCGCGCCGTGTTGGACACTAACTTCTGGCTCGCCACCCACGTGGTCGTGGTCACCCTCGGTTACGCCTCCACATTCGTCGCCGGGTTCCTTGCGCTCATCTATATCCTAATGGGCGTTTTCACTAAGAAACTCTCCACGAACGTGGATCCGGCCGCCGGAACAGGAACGGCGGCGGGCACGAAGCAGACGTTAAACATCGGCAAATCCCTCGCCAAGATGGTCTACGGCATCGTCTGTTTCGCCACCCTCTTTAGTTTCGTCGGCACGGTGCTTGGCGGCATCTGGGCCGATCAATCCTGGGGCCGGTTCTGGGGCTGGGCTCCCAAGGAAAACGGGGCTCTCATCATCGTGCTCTGGAACGCGCTCATCCTCCACGCGCGCTGGGGCGGCATGGTCCGGGAACGCGGCCTGATGAGCCTGGCCATCTTTGGCAACATCGTCACTGCGTGGTCCTGGTTTGGCGTCAACATGCTCGGCATCGGCCTCCACAGCTACGGGTTCATGGACTCGGGCTTCCGCTGGCTGATGATCTTTGTCGGGAGCCAACTGGCTTTGATCGCCTTGGCCTCATTGCCGCTCGCCGCCTGGCGCAGCGACCTGGGTTCTGCGCCTGTCCCAAAAAACCGTCGCGAAAAAACGCTCTCAGCTTAAATTCCCAGCTCCTCCAGCCCGGGCGCTCTCTGCGCGCGATTGCCTGCGTCGGAACGCCATTTTCACCACCACTATCCTCTATGTCTGAACCTATTTCTGACCGTGCCCTGACCATCCTGGATTTCGATGTCTCTTCCGCGCCGATGCCCTCGGATCCTTCCGCCAACCCGTTCCGGCTCGTGGTGGACCCCGTCATGCGCGACCGGCTCCGGCGCGCGCTCTTCAGCATGATCGAGCAGCACGACCACGAGCTGGCGAAATACGTCTCGGAAGGCAGCCTGGCCCTGGAGAGTTACAAAGAATACATCGAGCTCTTCGCCAACAGCCTCAAGCAGACCATGGGCAGCACCGACGGAGTCGCGTATTTGCTGCGGTCCTGCGGGTTTGAAATCCTCGAAGCCGACATCAATCTCACCCCCGAGACCCGTTGGAAAGTCCAACGCTAGTCCCCCGGTTTTCACCCGACATTTTTTAGATCTCCCTGTATTTTTCTGATGAGCAACGAAGGTTTTATTCCACTCTCCCGGCCAATCGAGGCCACACGCATCCCCAGCGGCGAACTCGTCCTCCTGGACGCCGAAACGCCAGTCATTATCACACAATCGCTCGGAGGCAGTTTCACCGTCCACGTCGGACATCTCTCGGGCCTGTTCCGGATCAAAGGCAGCGATGCCGATGCGCTCGGCAAGGAAGTCGCCCCGGTCGCCCAAGGCGGCGCTGACGGCCCGTTCGACGAGGAGAAAGCGTGGGAGCAATTGCGCAACTGTTACGATCCTGAGATCCCGGTGAACATCGTTGATCTGGGGCTCATCTACAGCCTGGAAGCAATCGACGCGCCCGAAGGCGGCAAACGCGTCGAGGTGCAGATGACCCTCACCGCGCCGGGCTGCGGCATGGGCCCTTCGCTGGCCGCCGACGCCGAGCAACGCCTTCTGACCGTTCCGGGCGTCGCCAGCGCCAACGTGGCTCTGGTCTGGGATCCACCGTGGTCGCCCGACCGGATCTCGCCCGCAGGCCGCGAAAAGCTGGGCATGGTTTAGGGCGGCGGCTTTTGAGAAAATTGGCATCGCGCGCCGGCTGCTCATGAAAATCACCACCGCATTCGTGCTCGGGGCCGGCCTCGGGACCCGGCTCAAATCGCTCACGGCGCATCGGCCGAAACCGTTGATCCCGGTGGCTAACCGGGCGCTGATGACATACGCGTTCGATCATCTCATTGAAGCCGGGATCGAGCGCTTTGTGGTCAACACCCATTGGCGCGCAGAAGCTTACGCTAGGGAATTCCCGACGGGCAGTTATCGCGAGGCGCGCATCGACTTCCGCCATGAATCGCCGCAGGTGCTGGAGACAGCCGGCGGGATCAAGAACGTCGAGGACTTGCTCGGGACCGAACCGTTCATTGTTTATAACGGCGACATCTTCACGGATCTCCCGCTCCAGGCCGCTTTTGACGCCCATTGCGCCAGCGGCAACGAGGTGACCATGGTCCTGCGTTCCAAGGACGGCCCGCTCCAAGTCTCCTGCGACCCGGCCTCAGGCCTCATCACAGACATCAATCGACGCCTCAATCCCGACAGCCTCGCGCAATTCCTCTTTACCGGAATCTATCTCGTTAACCCGGCGTTTTTGGCCCGGATCCCGGCCCGGGAAAAGGTCAGCGTGATCCCGATTTTTTTAGACATGATCCGCAGCGGCGCGAAGCTCGGCGGCGTGGTGATCGATGCCGGTCAATGGTGGGATCTGGGCGACCGCGAGCAGTATCTGGCCGTACACGGTGAGATCGGCGGGGCCAAGCCCTGGATCGCTTCGAGCGCGATGATCGCCGAGCGCGTGGAGCTGGAAGGCGCCACCGCCATCGGGCTCGGTGCCCACATTGGCGCCGGGGCGCGGCTGCGGGATTGCATTGTCTGGGATGGCGCGACGATCGCCGCCGACAGCGTGCTGGAACGCTGCATCGTGACAGCTGGCGCGAGCGTCCAAGGTCGGCATTTCGACGTGGATCTGTAAGCGCCCGTCAGGCGCTTGGCGGTTGGCATGTAGCTTACGCCGGAGGCGTTTAAAAGAATGCCCCTAATGCCTTCGTGGTCTCTCACGCGTGATTTGAGGGGACCAATGGGAAGCATGGGACTGATGGGGCCGCCGCGGCTACACCAGCAAAGCTCGCGGGACAAAACACTCGGCATCTTCACGCCGGAGGTGTGCAGGAAGCCGGCTTTCAGTCCAGGAATCGATCCTCATAGCGCATGCTTTCCCGCGCCCCGACCGGGGTAATGGCGCTTAGCTCCACTTTGTTAAGTGGGGTGTAACAGGAAGAGGAAGTGACAGGGTGAGCCTTGCAAACTCTCATCATTCATACTTCATAACTTCCCCTTCGACCGGCCCGCGCACTATCCGGCCCTTCTGAATCTCTGCTCTGCGTTAAATCCTGTAACGCGGAGGCGCGGAGGCGCAGAGAATAAAGACAGGCGGAACTGCGATCCCTCGGTAAACTTCCCAACGCAAATCACCGCCACTGACCGCAGTAAACCGGCAAGCTCACCATCCGGCCCTTCTGAACCTCGGCAGCTCTGGGTCTTGCGTTAAATCCTCAAGAATTGAGATGCGATCACCGAATATTTACAAACGCAACAAAGTAGAATTGGTTAAGCCTAGGCAATGGCATTTATCGCTTCTCCTGAGAAAGACTGCGCAACCGACTTCGGGGTTGAACCTTGTATGGCATAGGTTCCCAGGGTAGCGCAAAGCCGCAACGCTGGGATTGATTTGCGTAACGCCGTTGGCGTAGAGGGCACTAACTAAGCGCCATTACACCGGCCGGGGCGCACGGGCAATTTCGTGCGGTCTTACCGGTGGGGTCGCAAAGCCTCCACCACCGGCTATTAGCTTACTACGCCTCCGGCGTAACTGGAGTTTCGCAAGCTCCACGATCCAGCGAAATGTGCCATTCTTACCGCGCGGAGTATAATTGATCTTCCCCAGTGCTTTTGAGGCGGTTCTTTATCGCCCGGATTGCGTGCTGGCGGTGGTAGGCACTTTGACTCCGCGAGATAACTCCACCAAATCCGAAAGGATTTGCAGGCCCTCGTTGCGCACCGCATCCACCGGCAATTTATCAGCCTCGGCTGCGGCATCCTCTTCGAGATCATCTGGATCCACGGCTTTTTCCACCTTGGACTCCTTCTTCTTCTCATTGGTGACGAGCTGAAGCTCAGGCTTATTGACAGTATCAAGAGTCACCGCAAAACATTTCGGCTCGACCAAAGTCCGCTTGGAACGCTCAGCGATACGCTTCTCTTTGCGCTCCTTCTCCTCGTTGATCTCAGCACGCCGCTTCTCGATGTTGAGTGATAGCTTGTTCTCCGCGAGCCGGGTCTTGATCAAATCCAGGTCCTCGTTGATGTAACGGAACTCCGGATCCACCGCGACCCGGGCCGCTGAGCGCTGGCGCAACTCGAGTTTAAACAGCGACTTCTCCAGCTTATCAAATGGCACAGGGTCCACCGTATCGTATGGGAGCGGCCCTTTAAGGGCGACCTCGCCGATCTGAGCCTGGTCATACAGAGAAGGCAACTTCACATCGGTTTCGACGCCCTTGAGCTGGGTGGAGCCGCCAGCGACGCGATAAAACTTCTGAATTGTTAGCTTTAACGCACCAGCATCATTTGTCCCGCCTCCCAGAAATGGCATTACCCGGCCAATTTCGAGCATGGTCTGAACCGTGCCTTTACCGAAAGTGCTGGAATCGCCGACGATGAGCGCCCGATTATAATCCTGCAAAGCGGCTGCGAAAATCTCACTTGCCGAGGCGCTTAACCGATTGGTGAGGACCAACATGGGTCCTTCGTAAGACACCGAGGGATCGCGATCCTTGGAAACGTGCAGGCTGCCATTGCTATCCTTGGACTGCACAACTGGGCCTTTTTTAATGAAGAGCCCCGTCAGATTTACCGCTTCCTCCAGCGAGCCACCGCCGTTGCGGCGCAGATCCATGATCAATCCCACGATGCCTTCCTGCTTGAGCCGGTTTAGGAGCGCCAGCACGTCTTTGGTCGTGCTCTTGGCTCCCGCAGCGCCGCTGTGGTCCATGTCCGCGTAGAAGGAAGGCAGCGTGATCCAACCCAATTTCTGGATGCTCCCGTCGGCCTGCACCCGCTCGATGACTTCCGCCTTGGCTTCCTGCTCCTTGAGCTTGATCTCGTCCCGTTTGATTTCGATGATCTTGCGATCCGACGGATCCACGGCGCTCACCGGAATGACCTGCAAGCGGACGATCGTGTCTTTTTTGCCGCGGATCATCTCGACGACTTTATCGAGCTTCATATCCACCGTATCCACGAATGCCTCATCGCCCTGAGCCACTGCCGAGACGCGATCCCCGACTCTCAGACGCCCATCTTTATTGGCGGGCCCGCCGATCACCATCTCCATGATTTTCGTGTAGCCTTCGTCGGAACGCAGCACGGCGCCGATTCCCACGAGGGAAAGCCGCATGTTGATTGAAAAGTTCTCCAACTCCGAGCGGCTCATGTATTCGCTATGCGGATCGTAGGTCAGCGCCAGGGTGGTGAGGAAGATCTTGATGACGTCCTCCTTGGTCTGCTCATGAAGGCTCCGTAGCAATTGATCGTAGCGGCGGCTCAGAACTTTGAGCGCGGGATCGACCTTATGCTTGTTGAGGGCTTCCTGGAGCATCTCCGCCTCCACGCGCCCCTCCCAGATCGTGTCCGCATCCGCGCTGTCCTTGGGCCAGGCCGCCTTCTGCCGGTTGGTCTCCACGCTGCGATCGGCGGTAAATTCGTAGTTGTTCTTGAGCAGCTCCTTGACCTTGACCACGCGATCTTCCACGCGCTTTTTGTAAAGATCGTAGATCGCAAAAGCCGGGTCCGGATTTCCCAGCAAAATATCGTCATCGAGAGTCAGCGAATATTTGGTGGTAAACGCGTCCACGTCTTTCTGGGTAAAGAAAAGATGATTATAGTCGAGCCCGTCGAGATAGTTTTTGAGCAGCAACTGCGACATCTTGTCGTCGAGTTTCTTTCGGCTGTAGTGGCCCTGCTCCAGCAGGCGCCCCACCGAAATTTCAATTTGCCCAGGGTCGCGCTCTTCCGCGACGCAAGCCGCCACCGGAATCAGTAAAAGAGCGGTGAACGAACGGAGAAGATAGCGAGGGAGTTTCATCAAAGGTAGAGAGCTTTCGTGACCAGACAATAAGCTGGCAGCTTTTGTTCAAAGATCAAAGGCGACTTACCAACCACTTCCGCCCAGCCCAAAATGCCTTTCCTCGCCGTATTCCCCAGCCCCGGCCATTCGCAGGAAAACCCCGACGCGCGACCTTGCGAATCTACAGCGATTTCCTCAGTTTAAGGCTTTGCCATGCAACTAGATACTTTCACCGGCGGTATTTTCGACACGAACTGCTTTTTCAATAGCGCCTCGGGTATTTTGGTGGATGCGCCTCAGGACGCTGCCGAGTGGCTCAAGAAAAGCGGGCATCAGGTGAAGCTTCTGCTCCTGACCCATGGCCACATTGATCACGTGGTCGATGCCGCACGGATCCAGCGCGAACATGGCTGCCAGGTCGGTTACCATGCCGACAGCGCGCAGATGCTGCTCGATCCACTTTTCTTCAAGCGCATGGGCTTCGGCTGGGAAATCGAACCCGTCAAAGCCGATTTCTTCATCGAGGAAACCGCCTCCGTTTTCCTCCAAGGCATCGATTTCCAGGTCTTCGACGTCCCAGGCCATTGCCCGGGCAGCCTCTGCTTTTTAGCCAAGGAGTCCCGCCTGCTTTTTGGTGGGGACGTTCTTTTCGCCGGGGGCGTGGGCCGCTGGGATCTCCCCGGAGGCGATCGCGATCTGCTGCTCCACGGGATTCACACCAAACTTCTGCCACTGGGCGATGATGTCACGGTGTTGCCCGGACACGGCCCAGCCACGAAGATCGGGATCGAGCGGCAAACCAATCCCTATCTCACGCAGTAAATGGTGGCAGCGACACCCCGTCGCTTTCCGCGTCTGGAGTTTGGCCAATTTTAGCCGAATCACAGACAACTCGGCGCGCTCCGGCACGGCGATCCCCCATGGCCTCCGCGAGCTGCGCCTACATTCGCTCCGGCACGGCGATCCCCAGGAGCTCCAGGCCGCACTGCAAGATCCGCGAGGTGGCATCGCAAAGCGCCAAACGGGTTTCACGGACCGAAGGCTCAGCCTTGAGCACGGGGCAGGCTTCAAAAAAGCTGTGGAAGCACGAAGCTAACTCGTAAAGATATGTCGCCAGGATGTTCGGGCGATAATCCTGTAAAACCTGGGACACCACTTCTCCGAATAGGAAGAGCTTTTTCGCCAGAACCAACTCCGCCGCCTCACTCAAATGCACCGGCGCGCCGGACGTCGCCGGGTCAGGCGCGTCCAATGCCCCCTTGCGGAAGATCGAGCGGATCCGCACATAGCTGTATAACAAGTAGGGCGCGGTGTTCCCTTGCAGACTCAACATCTTGTCCCAGGAAAATACGTAGTCGCTCTGCCGATTCGGCAGCAGATCCGCATACTTGACCGCCCCCAAACTCACCACCCGCGCGATTTCCCGCCGCTCGGCCTCGGGCAGGTCCGGATTTTTTTCCGTCATGATCTTCAGCGCGCGCTCCTGGGCCTCATCGAGCAAACCACTGAGCTTGATGGTCTCGCCACTGCGCGTCTTAAAGGGTTTGCCGTCGTCGCCCAGGATCGAGCCAAACCACACATGGGCGAGGCGCACTTGGCCGGCTAATTCAGGCTGCCAACGGCGGAAGATGGCGAAAAACTGGCGAAAATGGAGCTGCTGCCGCCCATCGGTCACGTAGACAATGATGTCCGGCGTCCAAGTCTCCAAACGATACCGCAACGTGGCCAGATCCGTGGTGGTGTAGTTGGCGGCGCCGTCGCTCTTTTGCACCAAAGCAGGATTAGGTCGCCAACCGGCCTGATCTTTGATCAAAAACGGATCCTCCTCCGGCGGCAGCGAGCCATCAGAAAACACGCAATAAGCGCCTTCGCTCTCGGAGGCGATGGCGCGGGCGCGCAGATCGGCGACGACGCCTTTTAAACGCGAGTTATAAAAGCTCTCACCCAATGTCACATCGAATCCGACCCCCAGCCGCCCGTAAATGTCGTCAAACTGCACCTGGGAAAGCCGGATCATCTCGTGCCAGAGCGCGAGATTTTCCGGATCGCCGTCCTGCAGCTTCACCAGCTCGTGACGGGCGCGCTCGAGGGTGGCGGGATCTTCTTTGCAGCGGGCACTGATGAGCTTGTAAATGCGTTCCATCTCGCCGAGCGGATCGGTGGCCAGCGCTGCGGCGTCGAGCTCACCTTTCCACCCGATCAAAAGCATCCCGAACTGGGTGCCCCAATCCCCGATATGATTATCGCGCACCACTTGATGGCCGATAAACGTGGCAATCCGGGCCAGGGAATCGCCCAAAATCGTCGAGCGGATGTGGCCCACGTGCATGGGTTTGGCCACGTTTGGCGAACTGAAATCGATGACGAATTTCAGGGATTTCACCGGCGCCGGCACGCCCAGCCGGGCATCAGCCACTAACTCGGTCAAGCGCCGGGCCAGAAATTCGGGCTTCAATCGGAAATTAATAAACCCGGCTCCGGCGATCTCCGGCGCGTCGGAAAACTCCGCGACATCCAGTTTCTCAATGATCTGCTGCGCGAGCTGCCGGGGATTGGCCCGCAAGCGCTTGGCCAGGATCATGGCGACGTTGGTCTGATAATCCCCAAAACGCGCGTCTGCAGTGGGCGTTATCTGGAGCGGGAAATCGGCTGAGTCACCCAGGGCGACACGCAATTTGGATTCGAGGAGCGATTGGATGGTTTCCATGGGCAGGCCCCCGAAAAAAGCGTCGGGGAAAATTCTAATACGATCAGAAAGGGACAGGCACCCGCGTGGCGGGAAATCCGGCAGCGCGGAAAAGCCGAAGCGGTGCCCCGGCGGAAGAACTTCGAAGAGCCCCGCTAGGCCTTGGGCGGAGCGGTGTTCTCGAAGATGGCAAGAATCTCCGCCGCCGAAGCCGCCGTGCCCAGGCGCTCGCGCACCGAGCGGTCATTGAGGAATTTGGCGATGGCCGCCAAAGTGCGCAGATGGGTCTGGAACTGATCCTTTGGGACCACAAAAAGGACGATGAAACGCACGGGGGCATTATCGAGGCTATCGAACTCGATGCCTTGACTGGAGCGACCGAAGGCCGCCACCACTTGCGAAACGCGGTCGGAAGAAGCGTGCGGGATGGCAATGCCGAACCCGATCCCGGTGCTCATGGTTTCCTCGCGCTGGCGGAGGGCGCCGAGCACCACTTCACGATCCGCGAGCTGGATCTGGCTGCGTTCAACGAGAAGGTCGACAAGCTCGACGATGGCGGACCATCTCTCGGTCGCTTTCATCTCGGGTATGATTTGATCGACTGAAAGTAAGTTACCGAGAGTCATTCGTTGTGCACGTGGCCAAAGGTCAAGGCGGTGAAATGTAGCAACCGAACCCGATCTGAAAAGAGGAAAGTAGCTGAGTTTGGATACTCACTTTTATGCTTTCTCTCTGCGCCGCTGAGGCGGCAATTTGCAGCCCGATGAAAATCCTCTTCGCCAGCAGTGAATTAACCCCATTTGTGCGCACCGGCGGTCTGGGCGACGTGCTCGAGGCGCTCCCATCTGCTTTGGCCCAACGCGGGCACGACGTCAGCGTGGTGCTGCCGTGCTACCGCGGACTTCAGGAAGATCCGCGCCTGGCCATCCGCAGCACGGGCGTCCAACTCACCGTGCAGGTGGGCGCTAAACGGCTGGACGCCGAAATCCTAGTCGGCGAGGCGCCCAACGGCGTGCAGATCTTCCTGATCCGACGCGATGAATATTTCGATCGCTCGGCGATTTATGGCGCCGACGGCCGCGACTACGGCGACAACGCCGAGCGCTTCATCTTCTTCTCCAAAGCCGTTGTCGAGCTGGCCCGCCGCGTGGTCCCCTCTCCCGAAATCCTGCACGTCCACGATTGGCAGACAGCCCTGGTGCCGGTGCTGGCAAAAGAATGGGGGCTGCCTTTAAAAACCGTGCTCACCATCCACAACCTCGCCTACCAAGGCAGCTTCTGGGGACTCGACTTCGGACTCACCAATCTCCCAGGCAGCTATTTCACCGAGGAAGGCGTCGAATTTTACGGAAACCTCAACCTCCTCAAAGGCGGCATCCTCCACGCCGACGAGCTGACAACCGTCAGCGAGCGTTACGCCCGGGAAATGCAAAGCCCGGAATTTGGTTGCGCCCTGGAATACGTCGTAAAACAACGCGCATCCCAGCTCACCGGAATTCTGAACGGGGCGGATTCCCCGGATTGGGATCCTGCGCGGGATCCCTTCCTGAACGACCACTTTAGCGCCGCGGCGCCCGAGGGCAAAGCGCTTTGCCGCGCCGCGCTGCTCGCCGCGCTGGGCCTTGCACCGAGCCCTCGCGGCCCCGTGTTTGCCATGGTGTCACGCCTGGCGGAACAAAAGGGCATCGACCTGCTTTTGCCGATCCTCGACCGACTGCTGGCCGACGACGTGCGCCTGATTATCCTCGGCGAAGGCGATACCGGCTACGAACGCGAACTCCTGATCGCCAGCAAACGGCACCCGAAAAACTTCGCATTTCTCAAGACCGCCGACCTGGGTCTGGCGCATCGGATCGAAGCCGGCGCCGACGTGAGCCTGATCCCCTCTCATTTCGAACCCGCCGGGTTAACCGCCATGTATTCGCAAAAATACGGAGCCATTCCCATCGCCAGGGCCACCGGCGGCCTGCACCAGATTATCCAGGATTATGAGCCGAGCCGCGAATCCGGCACTGGCTTTCTGTTTTTCGATTATCAGCCGGAAGCGCTCCTGGACTCGATCACGCGAGCCAAGCTGCTTTTCCAAGACAAGAGCGCCTGGAAACGGCTCATGCAGCGCGCCATGGCCTTGGATTTTTCCTGGGCTAAGACGGCCCAAAGCTACGAAGCCGTCTACGAGCGCGCGCTCAGCCTCAAGAGCATTACGAGCGTCTAAAATAACCGCTCTCACGCGGAGCCGCGGAGTAAAGCGAGGACTGGATACGATTTGTTTGCAACCGCAGCAGGCAAGCCACTTTCGGCCCATCCTCGGCGTCTTTGCGTCTTTGCGTCTTGGCGTTAAGTCAGGCGTTCTAAGAGTATTTGACACTCTTCCCCGGCTCCATCTCGTAGTTGAGAACCAACCGTTCGCTCGAATACAGCTCAATCACGTCGGCGGCAAACTTCATGTAAATCGCGTCATCCTCAACCATCGAGAGCTTGTCCATGGACTCAAACTCGAGGGCGATAAAAAAAGGCCAACCGGACTTGGGATCGATCGATTTACCGCACTTGACGCTCAACACCTCGGGGATCTTCAGCAGACTCATGCGAGTGGTCATCATGATCTGCTCGTGTTTTGCCGGAGTGACTTCCGGCTTTAGCTTAAAAAGCATGAGATGATAAACCATTGCCTATTAGATGAATTTGTAAAATGTCCGCCGAAGAAATCGTAAGAGTTATGCCTTCCCCGCTTATTTAATTCCCCTCAAAAAAATGAGCGGCCCGCTCCGGTGCCCGGAACAGACCGCTCAAAATCAATCTCAGTGCGGCGCCTACTTATTCCACTCCAAGGCGCCCTTTTTGATCGCGTAGACATAGCCTACGGTCAGGATCGCCACGAAACTCAGCATGCTCCAAAAGATACTGGGACCATGTTGGACCAGAAAATCGCGATAGACCACGGCCCAAGGATACATGAAAACGATCTCGATATCGAAAAGGATAAAGAGCATCGCCACCAAGTAGAACTTCACACTGAAGCGCGGCTGCGCATTGCCTATTGGCAACATCCCGCACTCGTAAGCTGAATCCTTGGTGGGATTGCTGCGGGCAGCTTTCCCCAGCACCATGCTGATGATCAACGCCGAAGCGGCGAATAGCACCGCCACGATCACCTGAAGAAGAATCGGTAGGTAGTCTTGCATCGTTCCCGAAATATCAATCAACCATTTGCTCCAAACTCTCTACACCACAGCCGCTGGCGCCGGGGCCGGTGGAGGCGTGGTCTGCAACGTCGCAAGCTGCTTGGGTATGCCCTTGTATTTCTTGAGTTCCTTTTTCACCATCCCACGAGCTACCAAATTCTGAAGTTTTT
>JAYTYG010000295.1:0-14212 GCA_043742585.1 Spartobacteria bacterium | reverse complement strand
GCGAATGTCGCCACCGACAATCGATCATATCGCGCTCCGTCCACCAACGGCCCCTCCGACTCCGTCTCCCAAACCGGAATCCGGAACCCCGGAATTTGCAGGGACAACAAGCTCGGCCGGACATAATCGGGCACCGTCCCGAGATCCTCGCCGATCAATCGGAACTGGCCGGTTTCCTCCAGGAGCACCCGTAAAAAGCGTTCCCCCTGATGCTGATTAAAGAGTTTATGCTCTGCGGTATCATCGGCAAAAGGTTGAAACCGTGGCACATCCCCACCAGTCAGCGCCTGCACCTCCTCGGGCGTCAACGGCAGAAACTCGGCATTGCGCTGAGGCCTCCAGGGAAAACCGTAAATCCGGAAAAACCCCAAGATATGATCGATGCGAAACAGATCAAAAACATCGCGCACCATGCGCACCCGCTGGCGCCACCAAGCGAAGTCGTCCGCCTGCATGCGATCCCAGTCATAAAGCGGCACGCCCCAATTTTGCCCCCACTTACACGTAAACGCATCTTCCTTAAACAGCGGTTCGGGCGGGGCCCCGCCGCTCCAGCGATGATCGAACAACTCCGGGGCACCAAACACATCAGCGCTATAATAGCTCACGCCAAATGGGACATCGCCCATCAGCGCCACGTGCCGACTTTCAGCGTAGCTCTTGAGCTCCAGCCACTGAGTCCAAACCACCCATTGCACGAACATCACAAACCGGATTTCAACCTCGATCTCACGCCGCTTTTTCGGCGATTGCGCCGCCAGCCACACCCGCGCATTGGCCGCAGTCCGCTGACTCTCCGGCCAGAGATCCCAACGCTCCGTATTGCCGTTCAACTCCATCAGCACCCGAAACAGCGCGTAAGGCTCCATCCACGCTTGTTGCGCCCGAGTAAAATTCCGAAACAGGCGCGCCCGCTTATCGTTTTTCTTCCAACTCCCCGCCGAAAAATTCTCAAACGCGCGCCGCAACAATGCGCGCTTGAGCGCCTTCACTGCGGGATAATCCACCGGCCCGGCCCGCAGAGCCTCCAGATCCACGCCCTGAGTGAGTTCGTGGAGATCCGCAGCGCTCAGATCCGCCACCGCAGCGATCTCGATAGTCGTGGGATCCAGCGCCACCGAAGAAATCGCATTATACGGCGAATTATCATTACCGGTCTCGTTAATGGGTAACAACTGCACCACGCCAAACCCGATTTCCGCCGCCCAATCGACAAACTCGCGCAAGGCCCCCACATCCCCGATGCCTAAATCGTTCTCCCCGCGCAACGCAAACAGCGGGGCCAATACACCAGCGAGCAACTTCTCGGGAGTCAACGTCATGGGCGCGGTCTAAGTGGACAACGCGGCGCGCGCAAGCGGCGTTTTACTACCGACCACGATTCCCGGGTCGTTCGTGAAGGCTCGCAGCCGAGGGAAGCACTGTCCGGCAGGGGCCCGACTTTTTCGGCCCTGAGCCTACGACAAAAACGCATTGCGAATACTGCCGGGCTGAGCCTAATGCAGCGTTATGTCCGCTAAGATTGCCGTCCTAATCCCTGCCCGCTACGCATCTACCCGGTTCCCCGGCAAACCGCTGCACATCATCGCAGGCAAACCCCTGGTGGAACATGTGTGGGAGCGTTGCAGTCGGGCCAAGGGGATTGACCAGGTCATTGTGGCGACGGACGACCTTCGGATTGCCGAAGTTGCCTTTGCCTTTGGGGCGCAGGTATCGATGACTTCCGCGAAACATCTGAGCGGCACGGATCGCTGTGCCGAGGTGGCCAAGCGCCTGGATAAGATGACGCATGTGATAAATGTCCAGGGGGACGAACCGCTCATCGATCCCTCCTTGATCAGTCGCCTCGCCAAAACGTTGGCCGGGGACAAAGACCTTGCCATGATCACCGCCGCGCATCCCTTCGGGCCGGAGGAAGACGTGAATAACCCCAACGCGGTCAAGGTGGTGCTCGATCGGCATTCCAACGCGCTCTACTTCTCCCGCAGCCCCATTCCGTTCGTGCGCGACGCGGGCAAAGACGCGAAATTTCTCCGGCATCTGGGCATCTACGGTTACTCGCGCAAGTGCCTGCTGGAGTTCGTGAAATGGAAGCCTGGCCAGCTTGAAGCGCTCGAACAACTCGAACAACTACGCGCGCTGGAGAACGGGACCAGGATCCGGGTCATTCTCACAAAAGCCGGGGCCGTGGGAGTGGATTCACTGGCCGACGTAGCTGTAGCTGAGCGCTTGCTCGCCGGCCTGAAGTCCGAAAAAAAACCGCGCGGCAAAGGCAGCAAGGCGCCCGTGGCGACTCCGGGATTGCTATGAGCGACGACATTCGATTTCAGGTGGCGCAGCCGAGCGATGCTCAGGCGATTTGCGATCTCGTCAACTCGGCCTATCGCGGCGAAGGCAGCAAACGCGGCTGGACCACCGAGGCGGATCTCCTAGACGGCCAGCGCACGGACGTGGCTGGGATCGCCGAGATACTGTCGGCGCCGGACCAGGTCATACTCACTGCACGCACCTGCGCGGCCGACGAGATCGCGGGTTGTGCAAAGCTCGTAAAGCAAGATCGCGCGTGTCATCTCGGGATGTTGACGGTTAATCCGGCGGGCCAAGGCCAGGGCTTGGGCAAGCGGCTCATGGAGCAGGCGGAGACCTGGGCGCGGGAACAAGGGTGCGAGAGCATTCGCCTGACCGTGATTACTCTCCGTAAAGAGTTGCTTGAATTCTATGTCCGACGCGGGTTCACGAGGACAGGCGAGTTGTCGCCATTTCCGTATGGCGACGAGCGATTTGGCGCACCGCGGAGAAGCGACCTAGCGTTTGAGACCTTAGTGAAAGCCAT
Organism: Spartobacteria bacterium; assembly: GCA_043742585.1. Classification (GTDB taxonomy): domain Bacteria; phylum Verrucomicrobiota; class Verrucomicrobiia; order Chthoniobacterales; family Chthoniobacteraceae; genus CAIURC01. Next base: position 11,379 of record JAYTYG010000295.1, on the reverse strand, counting down.
AAATCCTTAAACCGGCAGCGAGCGCTGATTCGGAAGATCAGGAGAACGCAGGTGCAGTTAACCCCGAGGGCTTCGATTCCTTCATCCTTCATAATTCCCCGCAGCGTCTTCGCCCTCTTCTGCAAAAGCGGCGCTTTGCGCGTAATGAGTATCGCCATGGGACGGAGAATCGTCTTTGCTGCGCCGCTTTTGACGGAACCACCCGTCTTCACCACCCTTCCAATTTCATGAAATATATCTTCGTTACCGGCGGCGTCGTCAGCTCCCTGGGGAAAGGCCTCGCGGCAGCCTCACTGGGCACTTTACTTGAGAATCGCGGCCTGAAGATCGTGCTCCAGAAATTCGATCCGTATCTCAACGTGGATCCCGGCACGATGAATCCGTTCCAGCACGGGGAAGTTTACGTGCTCCATGATGGGGCGGAAACCGACTTGGATTTGGGGCATTACGAGCGATTCACCAACTCGGTGCTGGCGCGCTCCAACTCGACTTCGAGTGGGCAAGTGTATGAGACCGTGCTGGCGCGGGAACGCCGTGGGGATTATCTGGGCAAAACCGTGCAGGTCATCCCGCATGTCACCGACGAAATTAAATCGCGCCTGCGCAAGCTCTCCTCGGAGCAGCCCTGCGACGTGCTCATCACTGAAATCGGCGGCACCACCGGCGATATCGAGGGGCTGCCATTTTTGGAAGCGATCCGGCAGTTCGTGCTCGAGGTGGGCGCGGCCAACGTCGTGATCATGCACGTGACTTTGGTGCCGTATATCAAGGCGGCCGGGGAGCTTAAAACCAAGCCGTCCCAGCAATCCATCGCCAAACTCCGCGAGATCGGCCTCCACCCCCAAGTGTTGATTTGCCGCACCGAGCATCCCCTGGGCGAGGACGTGCGCCAGAAACTTTCGGTGTTCTGTAACGTGCCGCTCGACGCCGTGGTCGAGGCGCGCGATGTCGATCACACCATCTACGAAATGCCGCTCATGCTGCAGAAGGAGAAGCTCGACGACACCATTTGCCGGTTGCTCAGCCTCAATCCGCCGCCGGCTGACATGACGAATTGGAAGAAGTTTGTGGATCGGGTGATCAAGCCCAAGAAACGCGTGCGCATCGCTGTGGTGGGCAAATACATCGAACTGCAGGACGCTTATAAATCCATTTACGAATCCCTCACACACGCCGCCGCCAGCTTGGATTGCGGCACGGATCTCCTGCTCGTCGACGCCGAGGAGCTCGAAGAGAATGACCCCGCCTCAATCCTGATCGATGTCGCCGGAATTTTGGTGCCCGGCGGATTCGGGGATCGCGGCGTGGAAGGCAAGATTCGCGCGACGCAGTATGCGCGTGAAAACAATGTCCCGTTTTTGGGGTTATGCCTTGGAATGCAGGTGGCGAGCATCGAGTTTGCGCGGAACGTGTGCGGGTTAGAAGGGGCCAACAGCACGGAGTTCGACGCGAAGCCGGCGCATGCGATCATCGATTTGCTCGAAGAGCAGAAGGACGTGACGGACAAAGGGGCGTCGATGCGCCTGGGCACGTGGCCGACGAAGATCGCGCCGCTGACCCGCGCGCATCAGGTCTACGGGCGGGATGAAATCACCGAGCGCCACCGTCATCGCTACGAGTATAACATGAGTTACCGGGCGCAAATGGAGGCGAAAGGCTTTATCATCAGCGGCACGTCCCCCGATGGGTCGCTTGTGGAGTTGATCGAACTCCGAGATCATCCGTGGTTTTTGGCCTGCCAATTCCATCCCGAATTCCAGTCCAAGCCCAACAAGCCGCATCCGCTCTTCAAGGCCTTTGTCAGTGCCTGTTTGACCCACGGCAGCTAAAGCAGCGCCCCGCGCCGGCGGCCCGACCGCGATGACGCGCAAGGAATCTATCGCAATTTGTTATTGGCACCTTTGGCGAGCCTGCCCAGCGCCGGCAGGCTCGCGTGAATGGCCGAACCAAGTGGGCTGGAATCCGCAAATCACCCGGAGCGCTCCACTAACCGGAGCGTTTCCCTAACCCGCGAGGGATTAAAGCCATTAGCGGTGGTGGTGGCTTTGCGCCCCCACCGGTACGGGTGCGCAAAATCGGCGGTGCGCCCCGGCAGGGGCGCGGGAAAGTCTGAGCTGTGAGGGCCGATTTCTGGACTGAATGTCGGCTTCCTGCACACCTCCGGCGTGCCACCCAGATTTTCGCGGCTGATCCGGTGGGGTCGCAAAGCCTCCACCACCGCTAATTTCTTTAAACGCCTCCCGCGTAAAGCGCAGGGCAACCTCTAGGTCGCGGCGTCCCGCCGCTTTGTTCTGGCTGGCCATTTCCCCTACTGTGGCGGGGAGGCTTGGTGGACGCGGCAAATCCCTGTCCTGCAATTTGTGCCATCGGTCACCGCGCGGAGGATACCAAGCCGGACATGATCCCGGCGTTAGCTGAAGTCGGCGGGGTTGCGCACTTTCGTAAGCTCCTAAAACCGAGGCCCTTGTGCCTGGGTAAAAGAAAGCGGAGTCTACGGGACTCGAACCCGCAACCTCTGCCGTGACAGGGCAGCGCTCTGACCAATTGAGCTAAGACTCCTTGAAGGAGGGGCGGAATCTAGTGACCCACCAACGACGGCGCAATAAGTTTCTTCAATTTTTTTCGCGCCTTCACCCGCGCCCACTTTCCTCATGCGGCTGATGCAATGCGGCTGATGCCACGCTCCAGCGCGCGGATTCGGAAACCAGCGCATCATTTGCGGCCCTCCCCGCCGACAACTCACCGGCCACGCCTGCACTCACCCGCCACGCTTCTTCTTCGTCACTGCACCCAGGCAGCAGCGGAAACGCCCGGGCACGACAATCCGCCGGTGATGTGTTTTCGGGATAGTGGATCGTGCGTATGCAATATGGCTTAAAACTAAGGGGCCACTAAGTTTCTGGTTATTAAGGGCGACTCCCCCGCCCTGTAAGTCTTCCACCATTCCATGAAACGTCTGTGCACCCTCCTCTCGTTCCTCGCAACTCTCGCAACCCTTTCGCTCGGCACCCAAGCCGCCGAGCCGCTCCGCTTGTTTATTCGCGCCGGCAAGAAATCCCACGGCCCCAACGCGCATGAGCACGAGCGCTTCCTCGAAGATTGGAAAAAGGAACTCAGCGCACGCGGTATAAAGACCGATGGGGCGCTGGAATGGCCCACTGCGGCACAATTCGCCGCGACGGACGTGCTCGTGATGTATGCCCAGGACGGTGGAAACGCGACCGACGAACAAAAAGCGAATCTTGCGGCGTTCACCAAGCGCGGGGGCGGCATTGTGGTGATCCACACGGCGGCCGTGAGCAATGATTCGGTTTGGTGGAAATCGGTGATTGGCGGCGCGTGGGTGGCTGGGACGACCAAATTTAAAGAGGGCCCCACGTATATTTATTACACAGAAAATCAGCGACTCGACGGAGGGCACCCGATCACCCGTGGCGCCTCGAATTTCCTGATCGACGACGAGATCTACTACGACATGGATATCTCGCCTGACGTGCGCGTGTTGGCCAGCGCTTACACGCCCAATGGCAAGAACGGCGCCCAACCGGCCAAGGGAGGGAAGACCAACATTTACGATATCCAGCCGCAGATGTGGACTTACGAGAAAGACAACTACCGGGCCATGGTCTGCATCCCCGGGCATTTGTATTTCACGTTCGAAAAACCACACTTCCGCGCGATCCTGCTGCGCGCGATTTCCTGGACTGCGAAACACACCCACCTCGATGAATACTGCAAGCCCGAGGAAATCGCGGCGCTGACATATCCCGAGGGCGGCCCGCAAAAGCCTGCGGACACACTCAAGTCGCTGGAGATTCATCCGGACTTCAAATTCACGCTGATGGCGGCGGAACCCCTCATTACCAAGCCCATGAACTTCGAGTGGGCGCCGGACGGTTCGATGTGGGTTGCGGAGACCCCGGAGTATCCGAATGGGAAGCGCGGGATGCGGCCCGACTATCGCGGTAAAGAATGGAAAGATCACGGTGGGATCGACCCGACCCCAGGCATGCAGACCCGGAAGGGCCAGGACAAGATCTCGCGCCTTGTGGATACGAACGGCGACGGAGTGATGGATAAGAAAGAGGTGTTTTACGAAGGCCTCGAACTGGTCACGGGAATGGTTTTTTACAAGGACGGGGTAATTGTGACACAATCACCTGATGTGCTCTGGCTGCGCGACACGGATCACGATGGCAAGTGCGACAAGGTGGAAAAGCTCTACACCGGCTTGGGAAATGGCGATACCCATGCGGTCATCAATAACCCGCGCTGGGGTTGGGACGGCTGGATTTATTGCACCCACGGCTATAGCGGCGGCAAAGTGACCTCGGGCGACGGCACCAAAGCCTTCGGCAACATGGGCAGTGGCGTCGTGCGATTCAAACCCGATGGCTCGGCTTTCGAGCAATACAGCTCGCAGGGTGGCAATTCGTGGGGCTTGGAAATCACCGGCGACAACCGCGTGATGTGGACGCAGCCCACCAGCGGCACCCTGCTCAACGAAGCCGTGCTGCCCGAGTATGCGCTGGCACGCGGAAAAATCGGCAACACCCGCAGCTCCTTCAACATCATCGGCGCGCAAAAAACCTATCCCGCCATGACTTGGGAACAGGCGGCATACGCGCAGATCGACCGCATTGGCGATTTCACGGCGGGCGCGGGTTGCGCGGTCTATGATGGCGGCACGTGGCCGGCCGAATACAACGGCGATTATTTCGTCACCGAACCCACCATTAACATCGTGGCCCACGAGCGCCTGACGCCCAAGGGGATCAGCTCCAGCGCAGCCAAGCTCCCGGGCCGCGAGGAGACGGAGTTTATCCGCAGCAAAGACATGTGGTGGCGGCCCATTGAGGTCCGCGTCGGCCCGGATGGCGCGGTCTACGTCGGCGATTTTTATAATCAGGCCGTGATCCACAATGACACACGCGGCCCCGATCATAACTCTAACAATGCTGCGGTGCGGCCCGACCGGGATCACTATTTCGGACGGATCTGGCGGATCGATCACAAGGATGCAAAGCACAATGCAGTGCCTGATTTGAGCCACGCCAAAGCCGTGGACCTGGCAAATGCGCTGGCGCATCCCAATCGCGTGGTGCGGATGACCGCGAGCCGGCTTTTGATTGAGATGGGAACGCAGAAGGACATCCAGCTCCACGCCGTGATCGATCCGATCCTCAAACCCCTGCTCACAGGCTGGGCCACCGCCACACCGGAGACAAAGATCGCCTCGCTCTGGACTTTGGCGGCCCTGGGCTCCGTGCCTGCGGATCTCTATGAAAAGGCGCTCACCGACAAAGATCCCACGGTGCGCCGCAACATCGCGCTCGTTAGCGAGTCCGCAGGCGCCGGCAAAGTGACAGATCTGCTGAGAGATCCCGATGCGCACGTCCGTCTGGCCGCATTGCGTGCAATGGGCAGCCATGACATTTCAATCAAGGACGCCAACGCTCTCATCGGCGCGTGGCCGAAGTTCGACGACGATTTCCAGCGCAGCGCAGCCATCGGTGCGGCTGCGCGCAATCCGGCAGCGAGCCTGGCGGCGGCATTCGACAGCGCAGAGCCGGCGACTCTGGCACCGCTGATCAATGCCCTGACACAAAGCGTGAGTGGCCAACTGGCCAGTAACATCGTGATTGCCTTGGCCTCAAAGCCGCAGAGCGTCGATGCACTCAAGCGCTCCACCCTCGAAGCACTCAGTAAAAATGTGAAGGACGCGCCGCCGATGACGCCCGAGCTCAAAGCAGCGCTCACCCAGTTGCTTTCGGGCGCCACCGGCGTTTCCGTGTTACCCATAGTCGCGAAGTGGGATTCGACCGGTCAACTTAAGGACCAAGTCCTCAAGCTTACTGCTAAACTCCTGTCACTCGCCGACAATCCCAACGCAGAGGAGACCGCCCGGATTGACTCCGTGCGCAGCCTTATTGGCCTGAGTCGCAGCGATGCCAGCATCCTGCCCCCGGTCCTTAAACAACTCGGCGCGGAAAACTCGCCCGCCTTCCAGCTCGCTCTCATCAGCGCACTTGCCGACTCGGACCACATGGCGGTCGGCCCGGCCCTTGCCGCCGCTTATGGCAAGCTACCTGCGGCCGTGCAGCCTACTGCGTTTGATACCCTGCTCAAACGCGCGGCGTGGGCCAACGCACTGCTCGACGCCATCAAAGCCGGGCAGATTAAAATAGCAGCATTCAACCCCGCAGCAGGCTCCCGACTTCGCACGCACCCGGATCAAGCCGTGGCCAAGCGCGCCGTGGCGATGTGGGAAGAGCTGAACCCGGGGGCGCAGATGAAAAAACAACTCATCGCCAAGCTTAGCAACAGCGTGCAACAGCCCGGCGACGCCCAGAATGGCAAGACCACGTTTACCGCAACGTGCGCTATCTGTCATAACTACGATGGTGCAGGCGCGGACATCGGACCCGGCCTCACAGGGATGGGTGCCCACGGCGCCCTCGAGTTGCTCACCGCCATCGTGGACCCGAATGCGGAGGTGGATCCCTCGTTTTTGCAATGGAACATTGAGACCCGCAACGGCGGTGCATTCGCCGGAGTCATCGCCGCCGAGAACCCGACGACGATCACCTTGAAAAGCCTGGCAGGCGTCCAACAAGTTAAGGTAAGCGACATCAAAAGCCGCGTGAACACTGGGTTTTCCCTCATGCCTGAGGGCTTTGGCGGCCTCCCGCCAGAACAGATCCGCGACATCATCGCATACATGCAGAGTGTCGATGGCGGCCGGTTCCGCGTGGCGGATATGAAGTCGGTATTCGACGCCGACACGCGCCAGGGGCTCTATGCTTCGCAGCAGGAAAAAACCGACACGCTCCCGTTTAAGAAGTTCGGAACAGTGACCGTCGAGGGCGTGCCGTTCACCGTGGTGGATCCGGCGAAAAGTGCGACCGGCAACAATGTCCTGATCCTTAAAGGTGGAGCGGCGCACTCATTTGCGAGCACGCTTCCCGCGCGAGTGGAGTTGAAGATGGGCGGGTTCAAAGCGAACCGATTGCACTTCCTCGGCGGCGTCACCGGCTGGGGTTTTCAGGGCCAAGGCGAACCCTCGCCGGTGATGAAAATAACGGTGGTCTATACGGACACGGCGACGGAGGAAATCGTGTGCAAAAACGGTGTGGAGTTTGCCGATTACGCCATGCGTGTCGACGTCCCAGGCTCCAAATTCGCCGATGTCCTCAAGGATCACCAAGTCCGATACTTTGCCAAACAGCTCAAGCGCACGGGGTCCATCGACAAGATTATCATGGAGAGTCACGGCGACGGCGCCGCCGCACCGACCACCGTGGGCATCACCGCAGAATTAGCCGATCCCAACGCCACGCCCCTGCCCGCTCCGGGCGCGGACCCCAAGTCAAGTGCGGTGAGCACAGCCACTGCCGACGCCGAACCCGGCTTCAAAGCACAGTTCAACGACGAAGTCCCGCAGCCACCGCTCAAGGCTAATGGCCCCCGGGTGCTGATGGTGGGCGGCGGATCCTCCCACGATTTTGTGAAGTTTTTCGGCGAAACCGATAAAGCGACACTCAAGCCGGTGGTGGGCTGGGCCGATTTCACGCAGAACGCGAATGGCATCGCCGCCGTGCTCGACCGGGTGGACGTGCTGATCTGGAGCGCCAATCAGGCAATCTCCAGCGCCACACGCAAGGCCCTCATCGATTACGCCAATCGCGGCGGTGCCATTATCGCCATGCATCCCGGCACTTGGTATGCCTGGGGGAACTTCCCGCAGTGGAACAAAGAGATCATCGGCGGCGGCACGCGCGGCCACGATCCACTGGGCCCTTACCCCTTGAAAGTCATTAACGCCTCGCACCCGATTACGCTTGGCGTGCCGGCTGAGTTCGAGATCACGGACGAACTTTACAATTACAACCCGGACCCGGCCGCGACGCCGGTGGAAGTTCTTGTCACTGCGACCAGTCCGAAAACAGGGAAAGTTTTCCCGCAAGTGTTTGTGGTTAAACATCCGAAAGCCAGGATCGTCGGCATCACTCTGGGCCATGATGCGCGCGCGCACGACCTGCCCGCCTACCAGACCCTGCTCCGAAATGCGGTGAAGTGGGTCAGCAAAAAATAACGGCGCGCAGACGCAGAGCGCCGCGCCGGGGCTGCTGCGCAGTTTGCGCCTCAGGCACAACTAGGGCTTAACAGCTTTCAATCGGAGCGCCTCAGGTTGTCGCCGAATGCGCGGCCGGAAGGCTTTGCACTGGAGCTTGGAAAACTTCAGATCCCAAGTTTGTCAGAGCCTGGCGGTTGACAGGCAGCTTGCGCCGGAGGCGTTTAAAGAAATTAGCCGGTGGTGGAGGCTTTGCGACCCCACCGGATCAACCGCGAAAATCTGGGTGGCACGCCGGAGGTGTGCAGGAAGCCGACATTCAGTAAAGGAATCGGTCCTCATATTACACACTTTCCCGCGCCCCTGCCGGGGAGCACGGCCAATTTTGTGCGGTCCTACCGGTGGGGTCGCAAAGCCTCAGACATTGGCTATTATTTGATACGCCTCCGGCGTCACTGGAGTTCGGCCAATTTTCAAAAATGGCAAACAGGACAGAGCCGTAATCCGGAGGTTCCCCACCAGAGCTGGGGAAATCCCCAAACCCCAGTGACCAACTTTGGGAAAGATCCCGAGGTTTCAGAAACGACTACCAGGGATGCTGCAGATCGCGCGAAGTGTAGGTCCTCACTTCCTCCACATAATAGCTGGCCCCGTCGGCTTTGCGTTTGAGGCAAAGGCTATCGCCACGCGTCAGGACGCGTCGAAGAAGGGCGATCGGCAACAGTATCAGAAAAAACACCAAACTCATGAGCACGCGCGACATCACGGCGCCCATGAGGTGCGAAAGCTTCAACCAGAGCTGGGCGATCAAAGTGGCGAGCGGCTCGATAAAGAGGCCGACAACCAACAGCCCAACGCCCGCTTCAAGCCACAGTGTCAAACCTTCGGGCGATCCGCCCTTGTGCAGCTTAACCAGGGCGACGATGAAGCAAAACCCGGCCAGAACCGAGAATACCTCCAGGCGCTTTTCCTTAGTGATGGGGTCGAATGTCACGTGCTTAAAAAAGTGTGTAAATAAAAGGCGCCAGCGCCGAGCCGCCACCAAAGATCAGTATCACTCCCAGAATCAGCAGCACCAATATCACCGGGGCCAGCCACCACTTTTTGCGTTGTACCAGGAAAAGCCAAAGATCTTTCAGAAAGCTCATTATAAAAAGTGAAAGGATGGAATGGCAGGATCAAAAAGGCAACCCATTCGGCCAGATCCCACGGACGCCTAGTTTTTGAAGGATGAATGATGATTCGAAAAACGTAGCCACCTTTAAGTCCGAGGCTTCGCTTTCCTCATCCTTCATAATTCCTCACAGCTGCGCCGCTAACCGGGCTTGAATGACAGGTGCCAAATCGGCAGCCAGCACCCGGGCCAGAAGGTTCGCTCCCAGCTCGTTGAAATGACAGCTGTCCACATAGACATCGGTGGTGGCCTCGCCAAATCCGGCGGCCAGATCAATGTAAGGAAACGTCTTGGGCACGGTGCCAAAGGCAGCGCGGTAGTTGCGATGAGCCAAGGCGCAAGCGTCGAATTTGTCCTGAGACCCGGCGAAATCCTTCTGCAACAAATGGTTCCGTTCCTTCTCGGTGAGGTGGGCCTTGGTAAACACGTTGGGTTGGAAGAAAAGCCTAAAGCAAGTGTGGTGCGCTTCACAAACAGCGTTCATCATCGCGTAATGCCCGAGATGCGCGTCAAGAAAGCTCGGGGTGCTCTTCGTCGGCGCTTCCTTTGGAGTCCCCTGCCCGCTCACCGCTTCCACCCGGCTCGCCTCCTGGGGTTTAGCAGCCTCCGTGGGCGGCTTCGTCCCGACGTTCGCTGCCTTCCGCTTCTGCTTTATTGCGTCTTGGCGCCGCTCGATGGCTAGGACCGCAAGATTAGCGGTCTGACTCAGGCGCCGCAGGGCGGGAATAAAGTTTGAGACCACGAAATTGCCAGCCTCAACCTGTCTAACTAAAGCGACAGCCGAGTTGCCAGCGCTAGCAACATAAGCCGAATGCCGCTCGCCACCTATATATCGCATCAAGTCATTGTGACCACTGACAGACACGACCATGTCGACAGGATGTTCCGCCAGGTAATGGTTCAACACGAGCAACTCCTGTAATGACACGTAACCCCGCGCGGCCAGATTGATCACGTTGACCTCAATCCCATATTCCCGCCGCAACACGGTTTGGAGTTGCGACGGAACATTGTCCGCATTGTCCGCGACGCCGACGCCGAACATGGTGCTACCGCCCAGAACAGCCAGGGTGAAACGTGGCTGAGGTAGAGCGTCAGGCACGATGGCGTGGCCTTCGGCATCGGTGCGAATACGGGTTGGACGGGAGTCCCCGATTGTGGCGTTAGCCTTCATGGCCCAACCAGTGGGAAGAGCGAACGGTTGTTCCACCACCATATCGTGATGAAACGCTGTATTATCTTTTTTAAAGCACTTCCGGATGACTACAGCCGACCCGAGTTCGATCAGAACGAGGATGCCTATATTGACGAGGACTACCGGCAGCCACCGGCGTAAGCGTGATTTCATTAAAAATGGGTTCCCGGCTTAGTCCAGGACGAACTCCAGTTGCCACTTCCTGGGCTCAGCCCAATCCGGCTGTTCAGTCTTAAGAAAGAGGGCATCGTCGATGACTAACACATCGAGTTCGGTGCGCATGAAACATCGGTAGGCGTCCTCGGGAGTACGGACAATGGGCTCGCCGCGCACGTTGAAACTGGTGTTAACGACCACCCCATATCCGGTGCGCCGTTTGAAAGCGGAGATGAGGGCGTGATAACGCGGATTGGTGTCCTTGTGAACCGTCTGGACGCGAGCCGAATAGTCAATGTGGGTGATACTCGGCAGTTCGCTACGTACGTGATACAGTTTATCGCGGATGCTGAGCGCGCTGTAACCCTCGGGCTCGGGCTTGCGCCGCTCGTCGCGCACACCGGCTACGAGCAGCATATACGGCGAGGGCGTTCCGTTGAGGTCGAAATACAGGTCGGCGTCCTCGGCCAGCACGCTGGGCGCGAAGGGCCGGAAGCTTTCCCTATACTTGATGTTGACGTTCATCTTGCGCTGCATTTCCGGGCTGCGGGGGTCGCCGAGGATCGTCCGCCCGCCCAAGGCGCGCGGTCCCCATTCCATGCGGCCTTGCACCCAACCCACCACGTTGCCCTCATCGAGCAATTGGGCAACGCGGTCAAGCAGCTCGGACTCCGATGCGAATGTGTTTGCGACCGCCGAATATTTCCGAATCATCCGGCCGATGTCTGCCTGTTCGATGTCGCTGCCGAGGTAGGCGCCCTGCATTCGGTCGGGGCCGAC
>JAYTYG010000294.1:0-8291 GCA_043742585.1 Spartobacteria bacterium | reverse complement strand
CCTAGATGATACCGGGAGCGCCATTCTGAAGGACGTCATTTATTCAAACGTCAATCCGGGAGACATCTGCGAAACGCGTGAATTTGTTTGATCCTGATGTATCCACCGCAATTTTCATTCAAGTGGCACCCAAGTCGGTGGCAGGTGAATACACCGCCGGTGCCATTGAGGGAACCCTCCGCAAACGCCACGGAGCCCCCGGCCCTACCCCAACTCGCGCCCTAAGCAGTCTCAGTTTGTATCCTCAAACCAATTAGCGATCTTGTAATCACTGATCAATCCCGCGTTAGCCAGGGCTTCATCATAATGAACGCTTTGGACGCCGGTCATGTTGATATTTAAACCGACAAAGGCCCCGAAGATGGAGTCGGAGTTCCCGCCGCCCACCATGCTGATGTTGTAAGTGGGCGCATAAACGGAGGCTCTCAGGCCTCCATTTCCGGCGATCTTCATGGTACCAGTGAGGGCGTTGCCGAGGGAGTCCTTGGTGCCAACTCCATAGAGCTGAAAGTTGAGGGGACTGCCGGGATTGGTCACGCCGTTGCCTGTGAGATCTATACTACCCGGGGAGAAAAGCCGAACATGGACGCCTGCGTCCAAGATGATCGACGCCTGACCACTCAGGGAAATATCGCCGCTGACCACGATCGTCGTGTAAGTGTTACTGCCGTCGGCCGCACCTGTAATGTGAAGGGATGTACTGCCGGAAAGATTGACCGTCGCCAAACGATAATTGGCGGGACTACCCGGGGTAGCTGCCAGCTCGGTATTCGACGTCGCTGTGGTGGGACTTCCTGCAACCGGCGTGAACGTTGGCGCCACCACAGGAGCAAGTTCCTGATAGAAATCGTTCCTGATCACCCCTGTCACATTACTGGAACCCAAAACAGTCCCACCATTTGTCGAAGCGTTTCCGAAAATTTGAGCGGTACCCGCAGAGATCAAGGTGCCGTTGGTCGCAATGTTTCCATTGCGCTGACGCTTGGCCGGATCATAAAATCCGTTGGTGGACTTTGTCGTATCGCGGGAATCATAGCTATCGACCACGATATTATGATTGTTCATGTCGATCTCCTTGACTGAGAGCAGCGGGTTCTGAAACGCGCCCATCGGCTTGATAATCACCTCCACCATCCGTGTGGCCTGAGGTGCTCCGCCCGTGGAGGCACCGGTGCGCCTGTTGATTGCGAGATCGAACTTCCGCAAGCGCAGATCCGCTTTGTCGCCAGCCACAACAGCGCCGCCTGGCACTTCGGCGATGCCCAAAGAACGCACTCGATACCATTGCTCGCCAGTGCTCGCGTCAACCAGGCTGGCGGGCGCGTCAATCTGCACCTCGCACCAAGACCGCTGCCCGCCACTGGATGTGCGCAGGAAAACCGTGGAAGTGACATAAGAACTGCTACCTGAAGTGGGCGCCCCGGAAGCCCCCGTAGTGACGGTGGTGGCGCCGTCGAGCTTCTCGGTGGTGCTTTGGTGCCAACTCTGAAAAGCGCTTATTGGATCGTATAAAGTTGTCCGTAACTCATTAATCGCCATGTCCACCCCGGCCTCCGAAGCAAGCAAGGCCTCCTCCCAAGCCGCAGTTTGGTAAGCTTGCCGGGCTCGCTTACGCAAGATCAGGGTCGTAGTCGCGGCAATTGACGCCACGACTCCTGTGACTATCAGCGCCACGATCAATGCGCTGGCCCCATCTGACTTTATAATTGGCTTTTTCATGGTGTGATGGTGACCGCAGGATTGCGCAGGAGCGTATTAGTGAAAGTAGTCGTGCCGGCGCGGTAATTTGAGTCGGCATTCGTGGTCCATTGATATTTCGGAATGAAACTCGTGGAGGTAGAGATCACCTTGCCCGACCTAGACTGCGTGATCACAAACTCCTGGACATCAGTGCATAAGGCCTTCGTTTCAACCGTGGCCACTCCGTTCGCAGTAGTGGTCTTGACCCGGTTAAGCGTTCCGTTGGTAATGCTGTAGCGGATTATTGGCAGTCCCGTAGCCGTCCCGTAGGTGGCCACACCATTCGCGATGGTCGGAGTCCGGGGAATGACCTTAGCCGGATTTGTAGGATCGACGGTGTAATAGTCAGGAATCGTCAGACTAATAACGCCGGGCGAACCGAGATCCACGTTCACGGCGCCGCGAAGATCCAATGACAAGTAGTCTAGGAACCGCATTTGATCGGCCTGCTTGGTCACGTGGAACTCACTGGCCTTGAAGGTCTTCTGCATGGAAATCATTCCAATAAACAGACCCGCCATCACCATGGAACTGATGGCGCAGGAAATCACCACCTCCACCAACGTGAACCCACCACGGAAATGATTACCCTTGTCCATTCTTCCCTCCCGCAGTTCCCTTCGGATTTGCAGCGCTTTTACCGGGGCTTGTGGTCGTCGCCGCCGTTGTTGTCGTGGGCGTTGTTGTTGTGGTGGTGGTCGTTGCCGTGGTTGTGGTTGTCGTCGTCGGCGTCGTTGTTGCCGTGGTCGTTGCTGCAGTTGTCGTCGTCGGCGTCGTGGTTGTTGTCGTCGTCGGCGTTGTTGTTGCCGCACTCGCAGTAGCCTGCGTCTGGTTTAGATTCAGGATACTCACCCCGCTATTAGAAATCAGGGTCGACGAACCCCGCTGCATCGTTGCTCCACTCGAATTTTTCCAAGTCAGGGAGAAATCCACTCGGGCAATCCTTTGGTTCGAAAGAGCCGCCCCGGCCGTTTGGATCACTGAGGCACGGCCCTGCGCATGAACCACCTTTAATGGCTCGCAAATACTCGCATCGGGATACGCACTGATCGTCACTGTCTCCGTAAGATTAGCCAAAGGACCTGAAGACTGCGCCGAAGAGGCCAGCAACGTGCCTTGGACATAAGTGGCATCAATCATACGCCGCCAATCGCTGAGCCGCATCGATTCCACCCGCTCCTGGAGCGACAGGCTGGCTGCGTTGGCTTCGCGAGTGGATTTGACCAAGCGAATTTGATAGGCGTTGGTGTCAAAAAGCGCGAGCAGCGACATGCCAGTCACCGCAGTGGCCATACAAGCCTCTACCAGAGAAAAACCCGACCGCCTACGCCCAAGCGTCATCGGCGACAGCCCATTCATCGGCCCAGCAGAAGAAACATTCCCTATAGATGGGCTTGGTAAAAAGCGTTTCCCGGGGAGCTTAACGGCGACTTTAGCGTTCATACATTCCCTCGTTAGCATCGGTCATACCGTCGGCCCGGCAAAAAACAGAAGCCCTAGCCCCCCCCTGAGCTGCATGCACGCGCCACACCAAAACCGCCACCACGATCAAAGACCCAGGCCTTTAATAAATCTGCAAGGCACTGACAGCGAACCCCTTACGAATGATCAGCCAAGCTACCGATTGGCCAATTTTCAAATATGGCCCACAGGACCCCGAACCGTCATCCTGAGGTTCGCCGCCACAGATGGGGAAGTCGCCAAATTCCAGAACGAAGCGTCAGTATGACTGTATTGTCAGGGGGATAGCATTTAAAGACATCGAGGCGCGGCTGACAGCAGGACCTTGCATAAGAAGCTGGGATAAAGCCCGGCTTTCTCATTTTCCGGGCGCAGCAACGTTGCGCCGACGCTTGCCGCGCGCGCCCAAAAGACACTCAAAATCGAGAGGGTGGAATCACAAATGAGAGCATGAAGACTTCTCCATAATGAGAACATCAAGCGTCCTGCCTGCGGCACAATCCAGCAAAACGCGCAGCCGTCTAACGCCCGGTCACGGGTGCTTTCACTGGCGCCGCTGGCAACTCCCGGCGCTCGGCCGGTGCCGGAGCGTAATCCCTTCCGGGCGTCACCTTGGAGTAGCCAATGAGTGTGGCGCCGTCCTCGAACAAAAGCCGGGGAGCCGTTAAATCGCCCAAGAGCTCCGCATTGGACTTAAGCTCGCAACGCTCGGTGACGGTCACATTGCCTTTGACCTTGCCATGAATGGACACCGACTGGGCCTCAATGTTGCCCTGGACCATGCCACCCTTCCCCACGACGAACAAATCCAGGGAGACGATATCGCCGATGATCTTGCCTTCGGAAATCATCTTGGAACCGCAGGTGACAGTGCCGGTGATTTCAACGTCGCTTGAGATAAAGTTAATGGAGTTCGGATTCATAGGGGTGGTTGGGTTGTCCAGATAGGCCGTTACGAGAGGCGCATGTTTAAAACCTACTCCCTCCAAAGCTGCAAACCCAATCGGGGGCGGGGGCGGGGGCGGGGGATGACAAGGTGACAAGGTGACAAGGTGAAATGACGGGGCAGTCGCGCTTAAGATTTATTTCCGCTCACTCCGCTCACCCCGCTCACCCTGTCACCCTGTCACCCTGTCACCCTGTCACCCCGCCCCCCGCGCAGGAGCGCGTCCACGCGGCTTTTTACGGCGGGATCCATTTTGACCAGCTCAGGCCATTGGCGCGCGTACCCTTCCGAGGCCAGTTTGCGGGTGGCGTCGAAGCCCATGTGCGTGCCCATGCACGGCAGTGTGGGAGCATGATCCAAGGCGTCGCAGGGGCTTTTGATAAAAGTGCTGTCGCGCTGGGGATCGGTATTGGAACAAAGCCGGAAGAGGACCTCGCTGGTGTTTTGCACGTCGCAATCATCGTCTACTATAATGATATATTTGCTAAACATCATTTGCCCCATCCCCCATAGCCCGTGCATGATCTTATACGCCTGCCACGCGTATTGTTTACGGATAGATACAAACACCAGATTGTGAAATACGCCCTCCGCCGGCAACGCCATGTCCACGATCTCCGGAAAGTTCATCTTAAATACGGGCAGAAAAATCCGCACGCTCGCCGCCCCCATGTAGAAATCTTCCATGGGCGGGATGCCGACCACGGTGCAGGGATAGACGGCGTTTTGCCGATGCGTGATGGCGGTCAGATGGAAGACCGGGTAATCGTCCACCGGGGTGTAATATCCGGTGTGATCGCCAAAGGGCCCTTCCGGCCGCGTCTCGCCCGGCTGCACATACCCTTCGAGCACGAAGTCCGCGTCTGCGGGAACTTCCATTTCGATGGTCTCGCACTTGACGAGTTCGACGGATTTTTTCCGGATAAACCCGGCAAACAGGATCTCATCCAAGCCATCCGGCAAAGGCGCGGTGGCGGCCAAAGTGTAGGCGGGATCGCCGCCGATGGTGACGGCCACCGGCATTTTTTCGCCGCGCTCATAATAACGTTTGCCATGGCGCGCACCGACTTTGTGCACCTGCCAGTGCATACCCGTTGTCTGTGAGTCATAGACCTGCATGCGATACATACCCAGGTTGCGCTCGCCCGTATCCGGATCCCGCGTGTGAACGCAAGGGAAGGTAATAAACCGGCCCCCGTCATCTGGCCAACATTGGAGGATGGGCAAATCGAGCAGAGTGGCCAGGTGCTCCGGCATGGCCGCGCCTGGAGTGAAGCGATGAATAACATCTTTGCAGGGCCCGGTTTTGACGCGCTTGGGACGGGCATGAAGGAGGTCGAGGCCTTGTTTGGCGAGGCCCCAGGCGGACTTCAAGTCGGTGGGCGGCTTGGCTTTGAGCAGGAGCTGCATTTGCTGGGCAAGCTCATCGATGGAGCCCAAGCCCAGCGCCATGGCCATGCGTTTGTGAGAGCCCATGGTATTGATGGCGAGTGGGAATTTTGACACCACGCCCGCCACCGTCGGCTTTTCAAACAGCAACGCCTTGCCGCCCCCGGGCAACTTCATCTCGCGATCGGCCCATTCGCTGATCTCCAGCTCGGTGGCCACCGGCACGGAAATGCGGAGCAGTTCACCCGCGCGCTCGAGGGCGGCGATGAATTCAGAGAAGGAAGAGTAAGCCATAGAGCAGGGTGCGCCGCAGATTTGATGGAAGCACTGAGTTTATCCGCAGATTAATTTGAAAACAGCAATGACTCTGGCATTTATCCGCAGAATCGCGCGGGTTAACGCAGATTTTTAAAAGACTGAACGGGAGCCAAAGCCGTAAACTGCGATCGCCTCAACTTCACGGGCCACGGCTTTATTCCACAGCGGCATCTGTGGAAATCTGCAGGCGTTCGCGGGATTCTGCGGATCCATTCCGGATTGCCGGCCGCTTTAGAGGCGATGTGCGAGTTCGGGTAATGCGCAGGCCAGCCCGGGCAGGAAGAGCATTCCCTCCACCCACCATTCGTAGAACGCTTCCGAGCGCGGCTGGCGCAAGGCCACGATGAGGGCGCCGAGATAGAGCGGGGTAAAAAGCGACAGGAGCAGCCACTCCTGGCGATGCCGATCCAGGGAGCTGAGCCAGCCAAGCACAGCCAAGGATTCGATGAAGATCCCGAGGCCGATCAAAAAAGCGCGGGAGCGCGGAGCCCCGAGCAGCACGGGCAAACTGCGAACAGCGGTGGAGCGATCGCCGCGGACATCGCGCAAGTCACACAGCATCATATTAAATAATAAAAACATCCAGCAGACCAGCACCAGGATGACGAAATACCGACCGCTCTCCATCACCCCGCCATGCAGCCAGGGCAACCCAAGGATGGCCAGCATCACCAGGCTCGGCGCAAAAAACGTTTTTAACCCCGGCACGGATTTCAACCTGAACCCGAATACGGGGATGGAATAATTGAGGCAAAAAGCGCCCCCGCCAACCACGGCGCTCAAAGTGACCCAATCGCGCGCCAACAACGGCCGGAGTAAAAGGATCAAGCCCGAGCCAAGCGCCACAGTGAGGCTGAGAGAACGGAGGCGAAGGAGAGCCGCGCGCCGCAGCGGCACATTGAATTCATCGGCGGAATCCGGGGTCAACCGATCGGCATTATAGATCAGCAAAGCCGCGCAAAACCAGAGGCTCCACCAGGATTGAGCGGACCAGTCCAGCAGTTGGCAGACAGCCCAGCCAAACGCCGCAATGCCAAAGGCGCCATAGAGATGCAGACCATGAAGGAGCTGGACCCACAGCCAGCGTTCAGGGCCGGTCGGGAGCAGCGTATCCGCAGGCAAAGACGTCGCAGCCACTCTAAACCTGGGGCACCTCAAGCTGAGGCTGCTCGATCTCCACCAGGGCCCAATCCCAGGGCTTCCAGCTCTGCCGTTGCCAATGGAATAGAAAAGGCGTGGATAGCGCGTTGACCCGTTCCATGGCGAACTCGGCCAGCGGCCCGCCGGTCCCATAGATGAGCAGGCGCGCAGAGATTTTGAAGTCGTTCTCCTGAGCGTCGATGGTCGCGGGCTGTTGATGGATGCTTAAAAAGACGAACTGCTGAAAGATCTCTCGGGGTTCTTTGAGTAGAAATTTTTTGTCATGGCCCCAGCGATCCGAATAAGACTCGGAAATGAACCCGCCGAAGCGATTCCAATCGCGCCCCTCCAGCGCAGCGAGAAAATGTTTTTGATGCAGGTCGACCTGACGTTCTGGTTGCCAGAGCAAAGTTGAATAGACTCCCAACCCCGCCAGCCCGAGAGCCCCCATTAAAGCCAACGATTTTCTATCCATGCCAAAACTGAAATGAATTACCGAACCAATGTCGCGGCGATTCTACGCAATCTGCAGGGAAAGATCCTCATCTGCGAACGCGTCAACATTCCCGGGGCCTGGCAATTCCCGCAAGGCGGCGTGAATAAAGCCGAAACCCATGAGGAAGCGCTCGGCCGGGAAGTCTGGGAAGAAATCGGCGTCGAAGCGCGCGAATACCGGATTGTGCTCAAGAAAGGGCCCTACCGATATGGGTTCGGGCAGATCAAAAAAGGTTATCACGGCAAGGAACAACACTATTTCCTCTGCGACTTCCGGGAAGCCGACATCCGGATCAATGTGGCCACGGCGCATCCGGAGTTTCAGGCATACCGTTGGATTCGGCCGGAGGAGTTTGACATCCAGTGGCTGCCCGCGCTGAAGCAGGACGTGTATCGCGCGGTGCTCTCGGATTTTTTCAATGTGCGAATTTAAAGCCCCGGGCACGATTCAGGTTGACTCACCACAGGCAATCCGGCACGACCACCCGATGCTTACTATCGGGATGTTCACCTTCGTCGTCGCCACCTTTTTCGGCTGCGTGTGGTGGGCGTGCCGCGACGAGAGCGTGTAGGCCCGGACATGGCGCCACGCAGCGCGCCTATTCGTATTTACGACGATGCTCGACTCAAATGAAATCCAATGGGTCAAGTCGACCGCCAATGATCTCAATAACCTCATCCAGCTTATCTCGGATTCCAGCCAGCTTTTAGAAAGCCATTGTGCCCATACCGAGGTGAACGACCGATATTTCTCCATCCTCAGAAATAGCGTCGACCGTGCGTCCAAGGTGATCAGCTCCAT
>JAYTYG010000293.1:0-7859 GCA_043742585.1 Spartobacteria bacterium | reverse complement strand
CTGACGTGGCTGGCGGCGCAGAAGCTGATTCCCGCCGAACAGGCGATGCCCTGATGCCTTCCATGGATGATGCCGGATGACGCCCACGCTCCGGTAAGGATGTCCCCGATTCGGCTGCCGACGTCCTCGGCGGGCAGTTCCTCGTCGCACCGGCCAGGGGTGACCGTCGACCTCCTCGGGCATCGCGCAGCCTTAGAGATCCTGACCCGCAGGTGAATGACGTGACCCTGATTTGACGCCATCCTCCGGATTTCACTCGGCAAGTCCCTGTAAATCAGCAGCACGCAGGGTATGGATGGGATCAGGCGGATTCACGGGCATCATTTCTTCACCCACGCGGGTCAGGATGTCTGAGCCTTGGGTCGGACCGGCGGCCCCACCCTTGGGGTCGGTCACGCGGGATTTGCGGGAAGCATGGGACTTATGGGGCCGCCGCAGCAGCTACCCATCAAAGCTGGCGTAGCCAAATTACCTGGCCCCGCAGTTTACCCGGCCCCACGGTTTCAGACAAATTCCCATTCCCAACTCTGCGCCTCCGCGTATATGCGTTAAATGGTTGTTTCGGAAGCCAATTTACCTGGCCCCATGTTTCACCTGCCGAGTTTTAGGTTTCTTGCAGCTTTCACTCATTTCGCAGACAAGCCCGGGGCGCCAACTCCGATTCTTAATCTATATGCGACGTTTTCTCTTCATTCTGCTGCTCCTCGTGCTGGTGGCGTTTGGCTATTACCGCGCCAGCCTCCTCAACGCACCGCCCGGGAGTCATCGGCAGGTGGAAGCGTTCACCCCTCCCTCGGGTTCAAAAATTGATCTTAAAGACGTGAAACTCCTCGCGGCAATCGACGCGGAATACAGCAAGCTCATCAGCACAGCCACGCCAGCGGTCGTCTGCATTCGCTCGCGCGGAGTCGCCCAGATCGATCCCTTTGAGATGCTGTTCCGTCGCCAACTCGGCGCGCCGCTGCCCCAGAAAAGCTCCCTGGGTTCCGGGGTCATTGTGTCCAAGGAAGGCCACATCCTTACCAATGCCCATGTCATCGATGGCATGAGCGAAATTGTCGTGCAACTCACCGACGGCCGACTGGTTCCAGCCCGGCTGATCGGGTCCGATAAACAAACCGACATTGCCGTGCTCCGCATTGCCGCTCCGAACATCGACCCGTTACCGCTGGGCAATAGCGATGAAGTGCGCGTGGGCCAGATGGTGTTTGCGATCGGGAACCCGTTTGGCCTGCAGGAGACCGTGACCAAGGGGATTATTAGCGCCAAAGACCGATCGATCAGCGACAGCGGCGTGGAGTTTCTCCAGACCGATGCCGCCGTCAATCAAGGCAACTCGGGCGGCCCGCTCATCAACCTGCGCGGCGAAGTCATCGGCATCAACAGCGCCATTTACTCCGAATCCGGGGGCTGGCTGGGGATCAGCTTTGCGATTCCTTCCAACACGGCCCGGCGCGCTTTGGAGAGCCTCATTCGGTTAGGGCGCGTGGTGCGGCCGTATCTGGGCGTGCTCATGGGCGATCTTAATCAGGAGTTGGCCAGGCAATTCCAAGCCCCGGACACCGAGGGCGCCTTGCTCCACGACGTCGCCCCCAATTCTCCCGCCGCTCATGCCGGTCTCAAGCCAGGCGATATTATCCGGCGCCTCAATGGACATGGCATCCCCAACAGCACCGCGTTGCGCGATCGTATCGCCGCCATGGGAGCCGGCTCGAAAATAGAGATCCTTTTTCTGCGCAACGGCAAAGAGCAAACCATCACCGTTGAAATCACCGAGCCACCTGCCGAGGCCGGGCGGTTGCCGGGACCGGTGACGCCGCAATCGTCGCGCTCGCGTAATAACCCGAGGGTGGAAAGCGTGGCGGAGACCTCGGCGATAGCGGAATTGTAAGGGGCGTCGGCTCCCCGCGATCCACGGCAGCGCGCGATTACGGCTCAGTTTTCTGGCCGCTGCCTGACTTTTCTGGCAGGGGGCGCACGGTGGCGTCCTGTAGCTGGACGGAGAGGCGCTTGGCCAGCGCGATCATTTCGCCCGCTTCAGGCTCGGGCAGCAGCCAGTGGCAATTCTCCTCCCAGACCTCCAGCCACACCGCAAAATGCGCGGGCCCGAGATGCAGGAAAATGTGGCGTCCCATGCCCCCGTTATAATTGGCGGGGCCGCCGCTCATCTGTGACCAGTAATCGATGAGCACCTCGAGATGCTTCGACCAGAGGGTGATGTGAGCGTTGAAGATGGGCTCGAGCAAAGGTTCAAACCTGACCTTGGCATAGAACCATTTGATTAAAGTGCTCATGCCGGGCCGGCCGCCGAGGCGCGCGTACAAGGTGTCCCCGGCAGGGTTCACCTTGATTTTCTCAGCCTTCATGACGCGTTTGGAACGATCCATCACGCCTATCTCTTCGGACAAATGCCCGGAAAATCAAGCATCGCGATCATAGCACTTGGCGCCATCTGTCGGGCCGGCTCGGTTTTTTTGATTTTCCGTTTCCGCGCCAATGCGGGGCAAGGAGGCCAGACAGCATCGCTCCACACACATCTATTGAAAACGCTGCGGGCGGGCTCGCGTGTTTTTACTGAGCGCGCAACCTCTGGGCTCCGCGCCTCAGCGTTAAAAAGCCCTTCCGCCTTGCTGAGGCCGGAAGGGCTGAGATTTGCTGAAAGATCGGCGCTTACTTGGCGGCTTCGACCTTGCTGAGGGTCACGGTTTTTTTGCCGTCTTTTTCGGTCACCACACCTTCGGCTTCGACTTTCGCCGAGGCTTTGCAAATGTTGGTGTGGAAGGCTTTGGCCACTGCGTTGTTCTCGGCCAGGATGGTCTCTTCCTTGCCGTCAGCCGTTTTGACCTTGATGGCCATCTGGCAGGCGCTCGCTTGTTTGAGTTCGCATTTGGCGCAAACGGCTTCGCCGCTCACTTTGGTGTCTTCAGCTTGCGCGGAAAAGCTGAGGGCTGCGAGAAGGGTGGCGGCGAGGAGGGCGATTTTTTTCATAAGTTTGAACAGATGGCAGAGTTAACGGAGGTTACTGGGTTGAGGGACTCTGTTGGGGCAGCGTCCGTTCTCTATGACGCAGCGGGCCCGACTTTGTTCACCTTTATTTCCAATAAGATGCGCGACGCTTAGCTGGCCGCGAAATCCACGCCCCGTGGCCTTTGCCTGATTAGTTGGTTTTGAGCACCTGAATAAACGCTTCCTGCGGAATGTTCACGCGGCCGATGGATTTCATCCGCTTTTTACCTTCCTTCTGTTTCTCCAGCAACTTGCGTTTACGGCTGATATCGCCTCCGTAACATTTTGCGGTGACGTCTTTGCGCAGGGCGCTAACGCTTTCCCGGGCCACGATTTTACCGCCGATGGCGGCCTGAATCGCGACGACATATAGCTGGGTCGGGATGACTTCCTTGAGCTTGGCTGCAAGGGCGCGGCCCCGGGCCTCGGCTTTGTCGCGATGCACAATGGAGCTGAAGGCGTCGACGGGCTCGCCGTTGACGAGCATGTCGAGTTTGACAAGCTTTGAGGTTTTGTAACCGGCTTGCTCATAGTCCATCGAGCCGTAGCCGCGGGTCATCGACTTAATTTTGTCCACGAAATCCACCAGAATCTCATTGAGCGGCAGCTCGGTGGTGAGCATCACGCGTTTTGTATCGAGGCTCTCCGTGTGTTTCACTTCGCCGCGTTTGTCCATGATGAGCTGCATCAACCCGGAGATGCATTCATTCGGGATCATGATGAAGCAGCGCACCATTGGCTCGCGGATCTCCTGAATCACGCTCGGGTCAGGCATGTGCTCGGGATTATCCACGTAGAGCAATTCGCCATTGGTCTTAAGCACCTCGTAAATGACCGAGGGATAAGTGGCGATGATGTCCATGTTATACTCGCGCCGGAGCCGTTCCTGGATGATCTCCATGTGGAGCAAGCCCAGGAAGCCGCAGCGGAAGCCGAAGCCGAGGGCGACGGAGCTTTCCGACTGATAAACAAACGCCGCGTCGTTGAGCTGGAGTTTGCCCATGGCGATCTTGAGATGCTCAAAATCCGCAGTGTTGATGGGATAAATACCGCTGTAAACCATCGGCTGCACTTCCTGAAAGCCCGGCAGCGGCACTGTGGCCTGATTGCGCGTGCTCACCAAGGTATCGCCCACTTTGGCTTCGGCCGTGGATTTGATGTTGGCGATCACGTAGCCCACGTCTCCGGCTTCCAGCCGATCCTGCGCGGTCATCTTCGCCAGGCCGGGCCGGAATATCCCCACTTCTTTGACTTCGTAGGTGTTGTTGGTCGCAATCATTTTCACCGGGTCGCCGGCTTTGATGACGCCATCGACGACTCGGATATGGATGATCACGCCGCGATAGGTGTCGAACGCGGAATCGAAGATCAGGGCGCGGAGCTTATCGGTGTTCTTGCCTTTTGGATGCGGTATGCGGGCGACGACTGCCTCCAGGATGTCGTCAATGCCGATGCCCGCTTTGGCGCTGGCCAAAACGGCGTCCGCAGAGTCCATGGCGAGGATGTCTTCGATTTGCTTGAGGACGGTGGGGACGTCTGCGTTGGGCAGATCGATCTTGTTGATGACGGGGATGAGCGTAAGCCCTTGTTTCATCGCCAGATGCACGTTGGCCACGGTCTGCGCTTCGACGCCTTGGGCGGCATCGACGATGAGCAGGGCTCCTTCGCACGCCGCCAGCGAGCGCGAGACTTCGTAGGCAAAGTCCACGTGCCCCGGGGTGTCCATCAAGTTGAGCTTATACGTATGCCCGTCCTTCGCCTTGTAGCGCATCGTGACTGGATGGGATTTGATGGTGATCCCGCGTTCACGCTCCAGATCCATCGAATCCAAAAACTGATCCGTCGACTCGCGCATCTCGATGGTGCCAGTGTGCTCCAGGAGCCGGTCCGACAGGGTCGTCTTTCCATGGTCAATGTGCGCGATGATACAAAAATTGCGGGTTCGGGTGTGCGGCATGGTAAAGAGCGCGGAAGGCTGGATTGCGCGAGCCGGGGACTATGCGGGCGGAGGCGGGGCCGGTCAACTGACTTTGGGCGAGTTCCCGGAGTGTTTGCAGAGGGCGCATCGGCGCTTGGCTTGCCGCGCGCGGGCTTCTAGCGTCAGCGCCTTTAATTCATGAGCATTTTCGAAAACGCCAGAGCCGCCGCGATACAGACCTTGCAATCCCTGGAGTTGACGCGGCCCGCCCTGGAACAGGCAGCGCAGATCGTGGGGGATTGTCTCACCGGTGGGGGCAAGCTTTTGGTTTGCGGGAATGGCGGGAGCGCAGCCGACGGCGCGGACTTTGCCACGGAGTTCGCCTGCCGGTTTATAAATGATCGGCAGCCGTTCCCGGCAATTAACCTGACTGCTTGTGGAAGCCTGCTGACTGCTATCGGTAATGACTACGGCTTTGAGCAGGCGTTTGCACGCCAGGTCCGCGGCTTTGGGCGGCCGGGCGATGTCCTGGTGGCTCTGACCACCAGCGGTAACTCGCCCAATGTGCTGGCCGCATTGCGCGCAGCCAGCGCGCGCGGCATCCAGAGCATCGCTCTATTGGGGCGCGAAGGCGGTCAGGCCCGGGGCTTGGCGACCGTGGATCTCATCGTGCCGAGCCCGGCCACGGCCCGGATCCAGGAGGGGCACAAGTTTCTGCTGCATGTGCTCTGCGAGATCGTGGAGGAACGGCTGCAGCTTTTGGGGAATTATGAAGGATGAATGATGAAGTATGAAGGCAGGGCAGCGTTCGGGCGTAACGGCGCGCGCGCGTTGTCCGAATCCTCATAATTCATCATTCATAATTCATAATTCCTAACGAGTGCGCCGCTTCGGCTTTTTAACGATGGCTATGTTTTTGATGTCGTTCTTGAGGGACGCGGTGCTGAAATATTCGGCGGCTATGGTGTCCTTGTCGAAAACCTGGACTCCGTAGCCGGTGATTTTCTGGCCGGATTCCTCGGTTTTTTTGCCGAGGGTGGCGGTTCCGTTTTTCTTATTTTTAATGGCGTAATGGGCTTCGGTGAAGGCGGCCTTGAATTCGGGCGACACGACAGTGGCCGTGCCGTGACCCGTGAGATCGGCGGTTAGCTCGCCCTTTTCGAGCACCAAAGTTTCATTGTTGTTGGCCTCTTTCCCAAAAAAATAATAGCGCACCCTGAGTCCCGGGATCGGCGCCTGGGAATGATTGGAGAGGGCGATGCGGATGGTTTTTCTCTGGGTCTTGTCGAACTTGCCGAGGTTCTCGGTCGGACCGTTTTCCAAGCTGAGGAGCTGCACGGGGCTGATCTCGGCGTGTAGCTGCGGGGCCAAGAGCAGGGCGCTTAAAGCGGGAATCAGGCGGATTGATTTCATGGGTCGAAACCATTGACCTCTTCTGAAGTTTCCTGGTAGTGGGCGTTTTTCCACTTTCCTGTTTCGCCGCCGCTTCGCAGTCTGCGTCTGTGATCGTTTTCCCCTACGAAGCTCTCTTTTCCGCATTTGCCTTTTTTCTGGGCGCTGCCATCGGCTCATTCCTGAATGTGTGCATCTATCGGATGCCGCGGGAACTCTCGGTCAACGAGCCCAGGCGTTCGTTTTGTCCGAGCTGCAAGTATCAGATCCCGTGGTATCATAATTTGCCGCTGATCTCCTGGGTGCTGTTGCGGGGCCGTTGCGCCAACTGTAAGGCGAGTTTTTCGGTGCGCTATTTCGGCGTGGAGTTGCTCACCGGGCTCTTGTTTTTAGCAGTCTGGTGGCATGTCTGGCCGAGCAGTTGGGTGTTGGCGCTGCCTTATTGGATCCTGGTCAGCCTCTTTGTCGTCGCCACGTTTATCGATTTCGAATTCTTCATTATCCCCGATGAAATCACCTGGGGCGGCACCGTGGCCGGGATTATCCTGAGCCTGGCCATCCCGACTCTGATGGGCACGGACTCTCATGTCCTGGGGTTGCTCTGGTCGGTGTTCGGCGCCGCACTGGGTTACGGCACGTTATGGGCCGTGGTGGAGTTGGGGAAAAAGGCGTTCGGGAAGAAGCGGTTGCAATTTGAAACGCCCCAGCCGTTTACTTGGATCCGCCAAGGGGACGAGGCCGAGCTCGCGGTGGGTGAGGATAAACAGGTGTGGAGCGATATGTTTTCGCGCGATTCCGATCGCCTCTTGGTGCGTGCCCCCTGGGTCGAGGTGGCCGGTAAACGGCTCGAAAATGTCAACGTCGAGTTCCACTACGAGCGCGTCCGCATTGGAGCCACGACTTGGGACTTGATGGATCTCGACCAGATTACGGGCGTGCTTGATGAGATCGTGATTCCGCGGGAGGCCATGGGCTTTGGCGACGTGAAGTTTATCGCCGCGATCGGCGCGTTTTTAGGCTGGAAAGCGGTCTTTTTTACCGTGTTCGCCTCCTCCTGCGTGGGCGCCGTGGTGGGCCTGATCACCATCGCCGTGGGCAAACGCGAGTGGTCGGCCAAGATCCCATTTGGCCCTTACCTGGCCTTGGGCGCCTTGCTATGGCTGTTCGCAGGGCCGCAGATCGTCGATTGGTATCTGCGGTTGTCGGAGGTTTAACGCAGAGGTGGCGAATGTTGGTGGAAATTTAATGCAAAGCAACTTCGTTGAATTGCACTCAGCATTCTCGAGCTAGTTGGCGCTCTCGGTGACGCGGCCGCAAGCGGGCGTTAGTTCTACTTTGTTGCGTTTGTAAATATTCGGTGATCGCATCTCAATTCTTGAGGATTTAACGCGGTGCCGCAGAGATTCAGAAGGGCCGGATAGTGCGCGGGCCGGTCGAAGGGGAAGTTATGAAGTATGAATGATGAGAATTCGCAGGCGCACCCCAGTAGTGATCGGCAGGGTCCATGCTTGGGGTGGTTTTTGGCAGGCGGGGCTGATCAGGG
>JAYTYG010000292.1:0-4063 GCA_043742585.1 Spartobacteria bacterium | reverse complement strand
GACGGTGTCGACTTTGATGAAGTTGGCCGGCCCGGCGGCGGTCGTTGATGCTGCAGGCGGCTGCTCTGGCGCGGCTGCCTCAGGTTTTGTCGCAACGGGCGCAGCGGGCGCAACGGGCGCAACGGGCGCAACGGGCGCCTCCGCAGTTGGCGCGGAGGGCGGCTCAGATGAAGGGGCGATTGCTGCCGCGGTCTCGACCTCAGTCGGGTTGGACAGCTTGACCTTAACTTGGTGGATAAGTTGCAGCGTCGGAACTACGATGGGCTCGCGGGCGCTGGGGTCACGGAGCTGTGCGCTGAGCAGGTTGATGAAAGTTTTTAGCGTGTCGCTGCCTTGCAGGATGATGTCGATGACATCCGGTGTGATGGTCAGTTTGTTTTGACGCGCTGCGTCCAGGAGCGATTCGAGTTCGTGCGCGAGGTTCTTGATGGGCACGAGATCCAGAAAGCCTGAGCCTCCTTTGAATGTGTGGAAGGCGCGGAAGATGGAGTTGAGCGTGTCGGCGTCGGTCGGGTTTTCTTCGAGCACCAGAATGCCTTGCTCGACGTTTTGGAGGTGCTCCTGGGATTCGTTGATGAATTCGCCAAGGAGTTCGCCGTCAGCCTCGTAGTTTGGATTGAGAACCGGCTCGCTGGCCGCTGGAATTTCCAGAGCTGGTGCACTTTCTCCAGTGGCCTCGGGGCCGGTGACGGGGCCCCAGGAGAGAGGGGTGGAGGGGAGCGGGAATTGGTTTTCCCAACGTTCGAGGGAGGAGCTCATCCAACTGCTCCACTCTGCGAGGGCTGCCACGGTGGAGGCGTCAAAGCCGGCCTGCGTCGTGGCGAGTTGGGCGAGCCATTGGTGCGCGCGTTGGACCGCGTGAAGGATTTCGGCGGGAGCAGCGCTCGGAAGTTGGCCTTCGATTTCGAGGAGGATCCCGGCGATGGCCTGGCGTCCTGCGTCTTGACCTGGCTCAACAAAGCTCAGCTCCAAAGCGATTTTGGAGACTAAGTCGGAGAGCAGTTGGGGGGGGATTTGGGTTCAGGCATAGGCTCCATTCACAACGCTGCGCGTGGCTCACCTAGCATTTGAGGTGCCACTGTTTGGAGTTATGAAGGATGAAGGATGAGTTATGAATGAAGAGGGGGACGGTGGAAGCGACGTTCCGTCGCTCTGGAGTTTGGGCGTTTTTGGATCCCGGATCACAGTTCAAGGTGACGCATCTAAAGTGACGATTGGAACGTGTAGATTTTCGCATAAAGCACTGGCAGTAAGGCGTCTATGCCAAAGGCGTTACGCCCTCCATCCCAGGGTTGCGAGGCACGAGCTACCCTGGGAGCCGTCGAAGGAAAGAATCCAACCCCCAAGTGGGTTGCACCCGGGATCGGCGGTTGGCGGAGCCGCGTTGCGGTTCGACCCGCTCTGGTTTAGTCCCTAGGGTAGGCCCGCTGCGAGCCAACCCTGGGCTGGAGGGCGTAATCCCGTTGGGATATATAAAGGACCTGCTTACTAGGAGGGATTTAGAGGCAATTGCCCTGCGTATCCCCAGCTCTGGAACCCGGTTCACCATCGGCAATGCCCTGCGAGGCAGCACCTGAAATTTGGCAAACTCCAAACACCAAACTCCAAATGCCGGAGGATTACCAAGATATTTCTTTAGCCGCCTCCGGCGTAAACTGCGCTTCAAGCGCTGAGCGCCTCGGTGGCAGCGACGTGTCGGCGCTCAGCGAATCTGCACGCCTTAAACTTTATGCCTCAAGAAAGCTTCTGCTGTAGGTCTTTTATTGTAAATGGTTTTGCTAGTAGTGTGACGTTTGGATACGCCTCGGCGAGGTTTAGCGCGGCTTGATTGACCCGGCCTGTGGAGAGCAGGACAGGCAGGGTGTGGTGCTTTGCACGTATACTGTGAAGGGTTCCTTCGCCGCCCATGCCGGGCATGTTGATGTCCAGGATCACCACGTCGGGCTGGAGGCCGGCTTCGAGTTCTGCAAGCGCTTGTTCGCCGCTCCAGGCGGCCGTGGCAGTGTGCCCGAGCACTTTTAAAACCGCGTGCAGGGTGCGTTGAATCAGCTCGTCGTCGTCCACCAATAGAACGTGGAGCACATTGGCCGGGGATTTTAAATCGCCTTCCTTCTTGTCTGGCTTGGCTGCGACCTCGCCTTCGGGGGCGCAGGTTGGGAAGCGCATTTTGACGCGGGTGCCATGGCCGGGTTCGCTCTGGATGGTTATTTCACCTCGGTGTGATTTCACTGTGCTATACACCATTGCCAGGCCCATTCCTGTGCCTTTGCCCTGCGCTTTGGTGCTGAAGAAGGGGTCGAGAGCTCGCGCCAAGATTTCCTTGGACATCCCGCTGCCGGTGTCTGCGACGATGATTTCTATCCAGTCTTTGCCCGCGTTCCGGCTCTGAATGCTGATGCTGCCAGTCTCGGCGATGGCGTCTACAGCGTTGACGCAGAGGTTCATGATCCCGCGGGTCAATGCGCTGGGGTCGCCCCGGACGAGCTGCAGGTCGGAGGCGAGGTCGAGCTCGAAGTGGATCTTGGCCAGGGTTGTGCGTTGGAGAAAGAGCACTTCTTCGCGGACAATGGCGTTGAGATCCAGTATCCGTTGCTCTGCTGGGCTTTGGCGGGCGAAGTTGAGCAGGCTCTTGACCATCTCGGAGCCGCGGATGGCGGCTTTTGAGATCGTGTCGAAAGCGCTGAAGGCCGGGCTGTCCGGGGGCAGGGTTTCAAGGTGGGCGGAGGCCAGGCTGAGGATGGCACCGAGGACATTGTTCATGTCGTGCGCAACGCCTCCGGCAAGACTGCCGAGGCTATCCATTTTCTGGGCCTGTTGGAGTTGCGCCAGGAGTTGGCGTTGTTGCTCCTCGGCTTTTTTTTCCTTGGTAATGTCCCGCGTCAGGATCGAGACCGAGGTGACTTCTCCTTGCTCGCGGATGGGGCCGACAACGTTTGAATACCAAGCGTCAAGTTGCGTGACGTAGGCTTCGTAGCTGGTGGCGGCCCCGGTCGCGAATGTGGTTTCGAACGCCTGCCGCATCGTGGAATGGCATTTCGGATCGACAAAATCGAACGGGCTGGCTTTGCCGATGAGCGAATTGGGATCGAATTCCGGGGTGGATCGATTGATGTAGGTGAAGTGGAAGTTGCGGTCGATCACGACCACGACATCGAACGGGTTCTCGGCGATGGAACGCCAGCGCTGTTCGGATTCCTGCAGCGCGCTTTCGAGGCGTTTGCGCTCGGTGATGTCTTGAAATGCGCCGAGGAGCTTGATGGCTTTGCCGTTTTCCATCATGGGGTAGCCTTGGGCGTGCACCCAAATGGAGCGCCCTTTGGCGGTGATGAACGGCAGCTCGATTTCCCAAGGCGTGCCATGGTCGATTCCGGCTTGCACACTGGCTCTGATAGACTCGCGCGCTTCGGGTGCATAAAAGTTGATCGCGTCTTCGAGCTTTGGCGGCACGGTCGGGTCCAGCTCATGGATGCGATAGGTTTCGAGGGACCAGACCAATTCCATGGTGCGCAGATCCAGTTCCCAGCCGCCGACTTTGGCCAATTCGCCGGTGCGTTCGAGGAGTGCGGTGGTGGTGGCGTGGGCTAGCTCGGCGCGTTTGCGGGCGGTGATGTCGCGGGTGATCCCGATGAAGTGCGTGAGCTGCTGCTGCTCATCGAGCACAGGGGCGATGGCCAGATCATTCCAGAACTCGGTGCCGTCTTTGCGGTAGTTGAGGATCTCGCCGGAGAACTCAACGCCGTCGCTGAGAGCCTGGCGCATTGTTTCCACCATTTGTGGATCGGTTTTTGGGCCTTGGAGGAAGCGGCAATTTCTTCCGAGGATTTGAGCTTTGCTGTAGCCACTGATCGAGGCAAAGGCGGCATTGGCCCAGATGATGGACTGTTTTGGATCGGTGATGATCACGCCTTGGAGGATGGAGTCGAGGGCGACATCGCGGATTCGGCGGCCCACTTCGGTTTGCTGCTGCTCGGTGATGTCGCGCAGGACAATGCGCAGGAGCGGCACGCCGGGCGCGGTGCGCTGGGCTATGCCGGCCAGATGCGCTAGGAAGCTGGTGCCGAGG
>JAYTYG010000291.1:0-5137 GCA_043742585.1 Spartobacteria bacterium | reverse complement strand
TCCTCATCCCATTTGGTCAGCGATATCGCATTGTCCGGGTTGGGATTGGTGCGCGCCTCGTTGGGGTTAAAGTCCTGTAGATACCGGTTGTCGCTGAGTTTGTTGATGTCGACGGAGGCGTAGATGTCCTCGGTCAAATATGTCCGATTTTGAAACGACACCCGATAGCGTTCCGGGTCGATGGGGCCGCGGACCTGGGCGGTTTTGTTGGTGCCGGGGTTGGAATCGTTGATGTAATAACTGCGGAATCGGCCCCAATTGCCTTTGGTTGAGCCTTTTTTCTTCATCTTGGGCTCGGTTGGCGTCCCATCGTCGGTGACGCTTTCGGTCTCGTCGTTCTTTTGGGCGGTTTTTTCAGCCAACTTGGAGCCGTCGGCCCAATGCGCGTCAAATCCCATGCCGACGCCCCGTTCGCTTAGCAGATCCAAGTGCAGCTTGCCTTCCACCTCGCCGATGGGGAACGAGTATTGCCCCAGGAGGAAAGCGCCCCAGATGCTGTTGTAACCAGGCGTGATCAGGAACCCGCGGTTCTTGTCCAGCGACTGGTAAAGGTAAGGGAACCAGAAAATCGGAGTGCGTCCGACGTAGAGCTTTACGTTGCTGAAGATAATCCGGTCCTTCGGGTAAACCCGGGCCGTCTTGGCTTTGACGTAGTAGTCGGGCTTGGAGTTGTCGCTGGTCGTGAAGATACCCTCTTTAACCAGGTAAGCGTTGGTGCCCAGCGTGCTTACGGATTCGGCGGCGAAGCGGAACGGAGTGAAGTCGCCGCGGAAATCAGCTGCGGTTAGCTGTTTGGTCTCCAGATTATAGACGGCGCGTTCACCGGTGAAGAGGCGGCCTTCGCGATAAATGCGCACGTTGCCCTGGACTAGGATGTCTTTGGCTTCGGGATTATACTGTGTGTGATCGCAGTAGATGAGGATGTCGTCGTAGCGGATGACGACATTTCCATCGGCGCTAGCCAAGCCGCGCTCGAACTTATTGTCGTCAGCGGTGACCTCGAGCGGCATATCGCCGGTACCGGGGAGTTGAGCGTTTGTGCCCAACTTGCACATCAGGAGTAAGACGAAACAAGTAATCAGGCGTTTCATGAAGAGGGGCGAGAAACTAGCGACCGCCTTGGAATGATGCCAAGGGAAAAGGCGGCGGTTGCCCCCTTGATTTGGTGGTTTGCTCACTAATGTGAGCTTTTGAGTTGCTGGAACTCAGATTTGTGAGGGGCCGCTGGTGGCCGGGGGGGGCTCAGGGGCTGGCTTAGGAGCTGTCGGCAGCTTGCTTGCTGTTGTTAATAGAAACTCCCGGAGGGAACGATCAGCGCGGGTGATCGTGTCAAACACCTGCGCTCCCAGTGCCACCAACGCACTCGGCTCGCCCGCCACCGCCGTTAATTGCCAAATCCTGTCCCCGAGCATCGCGCGTTCGCCAAAGTGCTCACCGGGCGAAACCGATCGGGACAGAGAGCCGTCCGGATTGAAGAGGTCGATGCGGCCACTTTTCAGGATGTAAAAGGAAAAGGCCGGTTCGCCTGCATGAAAGAGCTGGTCGCCGGTTTGGAGCCACATCTCTTTCATGACTTGGGTGGGCCGGGACTGGAAGAGCGTGATGTCGCGCGGGAAAAAGAGGTCGAGCGTCCAGTCAAGCATGACCCGGATCTTGCGTTCGAGTCCGGGGAGCTTGGAGAGATAGATCGAACGCCACAGCCACCAGGCCAGGAAGCCCGAGAACTTTAGGCCCATGATTTCGGCCACCGCCGAGTGATGCCCAATGGCTGCCAATTCCCCCAAACCACGGAACTGAAAGCTCTGCAGTTGACCGTCGCCGGTGAGCGCTTGGGCAAGGTTGCGGCCAAGGACCGTGCCTTGGCGGACCGCGAACTGGGCTGTGGCTGGGCAAAAAGCTTGGGGCGCCGTGGGTGTTGCTGAAGCTGTGAAACTTGCGGGGGCGGCTTTTGGGTCAGCCGGCATGGGGATGGCCGCACAGTCGCCTGCGGCCCAAAGGCGGGGCTGTCCGAGCACTTGAAGAGTGGCGTCGGTGCATAAGCGGCCTTTCTCGGAGGGGATGGCGTGCGTCGCGCAAAGCTTTGCCAGAAGCGGGTTGGGGGCATTGCCGATGGTGGAGACGACGGTGTGCGTCTCAATGCTTTGCGTCCCAAAACACACCCTGCTCGCCGTCATCGTCGAAACCCGGGCTCCCAAAATGATTTCCACCCCGCGCGCGCGCAGGTTTTCCTCGCAGTAAAGCCCCAGGGATTGACTGATTTCCGGCAGGAGATGCGCGCCGCTGTGGATCACCACGACCCGAAAGGAGTCGAGCGATAGCCGGGGATAAAAGCGGAGGATTTCCTGGCCCAGATCGCGGATCTGACCGGCGGTTTCCACCCCGGAATAGCCGCCGCCGACCACCACGAAGGTCAATAAACGTTGCTGGTGGCTGAGTTCAGTGGCCAGGTTTGCCTCTTCGAACCGATCAATGATCGTCGCCCGCAGTTTCAGGGCGTCCCCGACATTCTTGAGGAGCAGGGCGTGTTCAGACATGCCCGGCACCCGGCTCAAATCGACGATGCCGCCGAGCGCGAGCACGAGGTGATCGAATTCGATGCGCACATTGCCGGTGAAATCCCCCGCACTGACTTCGAGTTGGCGTTGGTTGAGATCAATTTTCTCAATCTGCGCGCGCAACACCGTGGCGTCCCGGCAAAGCAGGCGCAGCGGATTCACCACATGCCGCGGGGAGATCGACGAGCCCACCACTTCGGCCAGCATCGGCTGGAACACCATGAAGTTCTGGTCCGCAATCAGCGCCACGCGTTTACTGGCATGGGCGCCGATTTTCTTGGACAATGTTTGCGCGCAATAAACTCCGGCAAATCCGCCCCCGGCAATCACGACATCGAATTTAAGAGGCTCGGGCATGGCGGCGATCAGTGGCGGATTTTGTGGCGGGACTAAATGGACGGCTGGCGGGCTGCCGCCCAGGATTTTCCTGAAGCGAATTTGACCGCCGCCACCAACGCCCAAATGCCGCAGCAGAGCCCCAGGGCGATCAGGTTTTCCCCGGGGATCGGGGAAAAGATGAGGAGGAAACCGCGTCCTTTGATCAGGGCCGAGAAGCTGGAAACGCAAAACGGCATGAGGAACAGGCGGAATATTTGCCAGCGATTAAGCCGGGCCTGGCCGCCGGCCGTACTGATAAACAAAGCTATACCTATAATGGCAGAAATACCAAGGGACGTAAGCCATAGGTTTACACTGACATCAAAATAGCGTTGAATGAAAAAGAGATACCACGCTAGGTAACACCAGAGCACGGTGCGGCCGGTGGATAGCTGGGCGAGGTAACGCATTTTTTAAAATCAGGATGCGCCGCGGCTCTTCGCTCCGCAGCTCAATCCCCGTAGCCTTCGGGATGCCGCACATGCCAAGTCCAAGCGCTTTGAATAATGGTGTCGATCGATTGGAATTTGGGTTTCCAGCCCAGCGCGCCTTGGATCTTGTCCGAGCCGGCGATGAGTCGGGCCGGGTCGCCCGGACGCCGTGGTTTTTCGATGACGGTGATTTTTTTGCCGGTGACACGTTCGCAACTCGCAATGATCTCGCGCACGCTCGTGCCGCCCCCGGTACCGAGGTTGTAGTAGGCGCTATCGGTCGTGTTCAGGGCCAGCATGTGCGCCTGCGCCAGATCCAGGATGTGGATGTAATCCCGCACGCACGTCCCGTCCGGTGTTTCGTAATCCGTGCCGAAGATTTCCACGTGCGTCTTTTGGCCCAGCGCCACTTTGAGCACGTTGGGGATGAGGTGCGTTTCGATGCGATGATCTTCCCCGTATTTCTCCGTGGCGCCGGCGGCGTTGAAATAGCGCAGGGCCACGAATTTGAGCCCGTGAATGGAATCATACCAACGCAGGATTTTCTCAAATAGCAGCTTGGATTCGCCGTAAGGATTGATCGGGTTTTGCGGCAGCGTTTCATCGATCGGGAGCCGATCCGGTGGGCCGAAGGTGGCGCAAGTGGAGCTGAAAACGATCTTTTTAACGCCGTTATCCACCAGCGCGTCCAGCAGGTTGATCCCGGCCGAGACATTGTTCCGGAAATATTTCGAAGGGTTCTCCATCGACTCGCCCACCAAGGCGTGAGCCGCAAAATGCATGGCCGCCTCGGGGCGCACCTCGCGGACTGCGGCGGCGATTTCCTCACGATTTTGCAGGTCGCCAACGATGAGTTTTGCGCCCGGATCCACCGCCAATCGGTGGCCTTCGGTGAGATTGTCGAACACGGTGACTTGATGGCCTGCCGCCAGAAGTTGTTCCACGCAAATGCTGCCGATGTATCCGGCGCCGCCGGTGACGAGAATGTTCATATTTTAAAAAGGTGCGGTGCTCAGTCTTATATTTGGATCTGAGCTCACGGGCCGCGCATTAGAGCAAGAGCCCGGCTAATCGCAAGCGGAGATGAATCCGGCAGCGGCGAGATGAGCTGGTTTCGAGGTCGGGGGAGCTGCGAGGGGTCTGAGCCGTAACGCGTCTGAGCCGTAACTATGCAAAGCCAGCCCCCGATTAACGCCGGTTGTCTCCGGGTTATCCGCAGATTAACGCAACTGCATCGGGATTTTAACGCCGAGGCGCCGAGGCAGACAGGGCGCCGAGTCAGGCAGGGCGCCGAGTCAGGCAGGGCGGAGGGCAGGTGACAGGCAGGGGTGTATATGTGTGTTGTGGAGAGAGCGCAAGGTAACGAAAGGCCGGCGGCGGCGGCGTCGTTCCGTGTGGTGCCGCCGTTTCGGGGCGGCTGAAACGTGGGGTGGATCGTCGGATGGATCGTGGCGGAACCATTCAAGGAGCGGAAACGAGGAGAGCCGGGAGAGGAGGGGCCGTGGAGCCGTAGAAATGGCGCTGCCTTACGCGTGGCCGCCACATCAACCCAAAATTACCGCTCCAGACTTTGGCGTGGATTCGGGGGGGCGAGTGGAGCGAGTCGGTCACGCCAAAGCTGAGGTGACGTGAAACTAGGAGTCTGTCGGACTTAGGCAGTTTTTGGCCAAAATAGGCACTTTCCGACCATGGCAATGCCCCTAAAACACAATAAAAACGCGATAGCGGGCATCCTGGAGCGTCGCGTTTCATACGCATACGTAAGTCCGACAG
>JAYTYG010000290.1:0-8151 GCA_043742585.1 Spartobacteria bacterium | reverse complement strand
AGCGGTCTATCCAACATCCTCGCCATCGATGTCGCTGTCAAAAACGACACACTTCAATTCCTGTGGAACTGATTCTTGCAACTTTCGGAGATGCGCCCTGAATGCAAAGCCCTCCGCGCCCGCTCCAAAGCCGAGTACCTGCGCCAAGTCCGCAAGATCGGCGCATACTATGAAGGCCAGGCTCTGGGCTCGATTGTCGAACGCAAGGTCTTCGATTACCTGATCCATCTGCGCGACAAACAAGCGCTGCGACCATCCACCCTAATCAAGCGGTGGTGGCGCTGCGGATGTTTTATAGCGATTATCTCGGCCTCCAGTGGCAGCTCTGGGAACAGTTCACCATTCGGAGGCGCGGAGAGGGGGCGGATTTGTCTGACCCAAGTTCCCATCAATTCTCAGCGCCGCGTTAAATCCTCAAGAATTGAGATGCGATCACCGAATATTTACTCTCCTAGTTTCACGCCACAAAGCGACGGGCAAACCCTCGACAATCCGGACGACAACTCCGAGACTCCCGCGCCCATGAAAGATGAAATGATTCTCGTGGTCCGGCGCGCCCTTTTCGATCAACTCGGAGCGTTCCAGGGCCTGAACTTTGATATTGCCCGATACCTGCCTGCGGTCCTCGATCGGGCCAACAACTTTTTCACTCCACGGCCGCCGGCGGAAGCCGATCCGAGTCTGAAACAACTCATTCCCTACGTGCTGCTGGTGCACGAGGGCAAGGTGCTCCACTACGTGCGTGGCAAAAAAGCCGGGGAACAACGGCTCGCTGCCAAGGGCTCCATCGGCATCGGGGGGCACATCAACGATCATGACGAGGGGCTCTTCGCCCTTGACCGGGCCGCATACGATGCCGGAGTCCAACGCGAAGTGGGCGAGGAGCTGCGCCTGGGCTCAGCTTACACCAATCATCCGGTGGCGTTGCTCAACGACGACTCCAATGAAGTCGGCCGGGTCCACCTCGGAGTCGTGCATATTTTTCAACTCGAAACTGCGGACGTCCAAAAAGGCGAGGCCATGATCACTGAACTCCAATTCCTGGACCGCGACCAACTCGCGGCCCGGCGTGACAACATGGAGACCTGGTCGCAGATTTGTTTCGATCATCTCGATACTCTACTCGCGGCAGCTCGCTAGAGGCCGATGAATGCCACGTTCCTGAGCATTCTCCGCGGTGCGCTCCAATCCGGGGCCTCGGACATTCATATCAAACCGGATGCGCCGGTCATATTCCGGGTAAACCGGCAGCTCACTCCCATTGAAATACCCCGCCCCGGCGAGGACTGGCTTAACGAGGTTCTCAGCGAGATTGTCCCGGAGCATTTAAAGTTGCGGCTTGAACAGGAGCACGAGATTGATTTCGCGCTCAGCGTCCCGGGAACCGGCCGCTTCCGAGTCAACTTATTCAAGCAAAGAGGCCGCTACACTTTGGCCATGCGCACGGTCAAAACCTCCGTGCGCGCTTTAAAAGATCTCAATCTGCCGCCCGTCGTCGCCCGTATCGCTGAGGCTCCGCGTGGAATTGTTTTAATCGCCGGCGCGATTGGCTCGGGCAAGTCGACCACGATGGCCGCGATGCTCGAGCACATCAACACGACCTCTCGCAAACACATCATCACCCTCGAAGATCCCATTGAATATCTTTTCGAGGACAAATACTCCGTCATCGAACAGCGCGAGATCGGGCTCGATACCGCCTCTTTCGCCAGCGGCCTGCGCCATGTTTTGCGACAGGATCCCGATGTGCTCGTCATCGGTGAGATGCGCGACGCCGAAAGCGCCGCCGCAGCCATGACCGCCGCCAATATCGGGCATTTGGTCATCGCCACCCTGCACACGGCCGACACCACCAGATCCGTGCAGCGGATCTTGGAATTTTTCCCGAGCACCGAACGTGATTACGCGCGGCGACTTTTTGCCGATACGCTCCACGCCGTGATTTGCCAGCGACTGATTCCCGACGTCAACGAGGGCATTGTCCCGGCCGTGGAAATCCTCATCAATAATCTCGCCGTCTCAAAACTCATTTCCTCGGATCATTCCGAAAAGATCTCCGGCGCGATTGAGCTTGGATCGAACGAAGGGATGCAAACCTTCGACCACGCGCTGCAGGAGTTGGTGCGCATCGGGCGGATTACCAAGCAAAAAGCCATCGAACACGCCGCCAGCCCCGAAGGCTTGCGAATGCTTTTTCAAGGGGTGGTCCACACGGAAAGTCGCCGGATCCTGGGCTCCCGCGATTAAGTCTGAAAACGAGCAGGAGAAATCGTGCCGATTTTTTTCGTCACTATAACACCGCGCGCCGTCGATTTCTTTCCCTGCGCCTTGTCTCTACTCTGCGTTACAGTAGCTGGCGAAAGGGCAAGCCAGGATAGCCGGGCAGTAGACACTTTTGCAACGCGGAGGACGCAGAGCCGCAGAGAACTGAATGTAAATAAGCCACCCGCACGGGACCGATACTTTATTCCCACCGCCTTAAAATCCCCTCTCTGCGGCTCTGCCGCTCTGCGTTAAGTCCTTAATGCCGCTGCATTTCACCTCACCAATTATCACCTGAATGTGACAACTTTGACGTGGGTTCGGCGCATTGCCTTGTTGAATTGTTAGGGTGCCAGATTCTTTAAATTCATCGAAAGTACAAAGTCGTTATCAACTCGAGTCGGAGATCGGGAAGGGGGCCTCAGGGAATGTATTCAGAGCTTGGGATTCAAAGCTCGAGCGGACCGTCACCATTAAGCGGATCATCAATACCACTTTAGACGCAGGCTTGGAAAAAAGCGTCTGGAGCGAGGCGATGCGACTGGCCGCAATTCGGCATTCCAACATTGTCGCAATCTACGACATGGGCATGGACGGAGGCGTTCCATTTATCGTAATGGAATATATTCAAGGCGAAACAATCGGAGACATTGTAAAAAGGAATGTTTTCGATCTGGCTGCGTTCATGGAGTTGGCGCGCCAATGCTTGGATGGCTTAATGGCAGCACACCATGCGGGCTTGGTGCATCGCGATATCAAGCCGGCTAACATCATGCTTGCACTGCTGCCCAGCGGCGCGTTCCACGTCAAAATCCTGGACTTTGGAATCGCAACTTTTCAAGCCGAGGCCTCGTCCCCTAAATTAAATAAAGATGGGACAGTGACAGGTTCGATCCACTGCATATCGCCCGAGCAGCTTAGTGTTGAACCCGTGGATGTGCGAAGTGACCTGTATTCGCTCGGTTGTGTATTATATTTCGCCTTAAGCGGCCGTTACCCCTTCGAGGGGACGACCACGCCCGATGTCATCGCGGCACATCTCGATGGTAATCCGGTTGCCATTTCCCTGTATCGGCCCGATTTACCGGATCTAGTTTGCCAATGGGTTATGGTGCTTCTCAATCGGCAGCCCATCGCGCGCTATCAAAACGGAGCGCAGGCGTTAGCCGCCTTGGAAACAACGTCCGCGCAATCGGACACGGGGTCCGAGGCGAAGCCGCTCAACGAGATCGATGTCCAAAAGCACACTCAGCCGGGGTTGAGTCCAGTGCGAAAAAGGCGGCCCCCGTTGCTAATGCTCGGCGTGATTATTTTGCTCGCGTTGAGCGCTTGCGGAATCTTTTGGAATCAGTTCGGCCGCAATCCGAGTAAGCGCGACACGGGAATTCCCTCACTCGTCTCCGCCCCGGTCATCGCAGTCGACCCCCAGTTATCCGAAGAACACCGGCAACCGCAGGCTGGCGCATCTCAGGCACCTGAAATGAGCGTCAAAGCCCAACGTGAGGCGGAACAGGGCGATCAACTGACCGCGAAAATAGCGGCGGTTACGCCGACACTGACGGCTGCCGCTATCGCTTCGCTCGCAGAGCAACCGGCGGCTCCCGTGCCGGTGGTAGCCGCCGTGGTTCCTGTCTTATTCCGCATCAACGGATCCAATACCATGGGCGCAAAACTGATTCCCGCCATGGTCGACAAGTTCCTGCAAAAAATCGGGGCGACAGGGATCGAGCATAAACCTTCCAAAAATCCGCTGGAGCAGGTGATTTCGGCCCGGTTCCCGGATATCGGCCTGGCAGGCATTGAGATCTCTGCGCACGGATCCACGACCGCGTTCGAGGGCTTAATCAGCCAACGTTGTGAGATTGGGATGTCTTCGCGCCCCATCAAGCCCGAGGAGGTGAAAGCCTGTATGATGGCTGGGCTCGGGGAGATGCAATCCACTCAATGTGAGCATGTGCTGGGCTTGGACGGCGTGGCGATACTGGTGAACCCAAACAATCCACTGACGGAACTATCGCGAGAGGAAATCGCTGGGATC
This sequence comes from Spartobacteria bacterium, assembly GCA_043742585.1. Classification (GTDB taxonomy): domain Bacteria; phylum Verrucomicrobiota; class Verrucomicrobiia; order Chthoniobacterales; family Chthoniobacteraceae; genus CAIURC01. The sequence continues at coordinate 3,851 of JAYTYG010000290.1, read as the reverse complement.
TTTTCCGGAAACATCACGGATTGGGCTGCTGTGGGAGGCACCCCCGGGCCAATCGAGATTGCCGCCCGAGACGACAAGTCAGGCACCTTCGACACATTCAAATCCATTGTGCTCGGCGGCGCGTCCTTGGCTCCTCACGTCCAACGCTTTGAAGACAGCGCAGCGTTGTCGGCCCGGGTGTCAAATAATGTCGGCACCATCGGGTTTGCGGGACTGGCTTTTATAGGCGATGCCAAAGTTCTCGCGGTTTCTGAAGCGGGCGCGTCTGCATTTTTCGCCACGCGGTTCACCGTTGCGACTGAGGACTACCTACTGTCACGGCGCCTGTTTCTTTATACTCCAGAATGCCCGCCCACGACGTGGGTGAATCGATTGATCGAGTTCGCGTTAAGCGCCGAAGGGCAGGAAATCGTAAGCAGCAGCGGATTCGTCAAGCAGACGATCGATCTTCATCGACCGATGATCCCGGCCGATGCCCTTGCCGAGTATGTCCGCACGGTAAATAATGCCGAGCGCCTCAGTCTGAATTGTCGGTTTCGGTTCGGAAGCATGGAGCTCGATAGTAAAGCAGTCAGGGATCTGGATCGGATCGCGCTACTGATTCGTGAGCCGCGTTTTAAAGGTCGCGACCTGATGCTGCTGGGGTTTTCGGATGGGCTCGGCGCCAATGCTGGAAATCTCAAGATGTCAAAAACCCGTGCCACAGTAGTCGCTCAGCATTTGATCGCCCGCGGAGTGAATCCCCGGGTGGTATCCGGATTTGGCGCGACGTCCCCGGTGGCCAGCAATGAGACCCAACAAGGGCGGGACAAGAATCGCCGGGTCGAGATTTGGCTGCGGTAACCGAGTCTTACTGCGGTGACCATCGGCAGATCTAACGCGGAGGCGCAGAGATGATTGGAATTTTGAAATGGCGCGCTCCGCAGTTTTTCAAAGCGCTGCGCGTCGAAAGTGGGAAAGCCGAATCTTAAAAAAACGCGGGCCATTCCGAGCGAAGGCGCGAGATCCACGAGCACCGGAGTCGAGGGACCCCGGGGGTCAGGCCCTGGCGAGGGTGTCCGTGAATTCCGTGATTCTCGAGGGTGATCTTGGCCGTCGACCGAACCCGAGCCGGGGGCCTTCGCCTGCGCGGCTCGCTTCACTCGCCGCTGCGCTCAGGATGACGGCCGTTGGGGGGGGAAGTGCCTGTCCCCCCCCTTCTTCTGAACCTCCGCGGATCTGCGACCCTGTGTTAAAATCCTGTAACACGGAGGCGCAGAGGAGCTGCCTCCGTGCCCGCCTTGTTTCAATCTTCTGCTTTCGGGTTGAATCGCGGCGGGCGGTCAGCGGATCCAGACTCCCCTATAAAGCTTCTTCGGCTCATGGCTCTCGACGGAACCCGCGTTAAAAGGTTGCAGCGCGGGGCCGCCGCCGCCGGCGCCAGGCAACAAACGCATTTGGCTCAGCGTCTCCAAATCCAAACGCCCGCTCAGTGCCAGCCTCGCCCGGCGTTGGTAGATCAGAAGAGCTTCTTCGAACGCAGCGCCTGGCTGCCCATCGATCGCTTCGTGAAAAATCTCATCCCGACTCAGTAAAGCTTGCGCTCTCCGCACCGTGGAACGCTGCACTTCCAAGGGCGCAGACGCAAATGGCGTCTTCGCGAACAATTGCGGATACCCACCGGCCTCAAGTGCCTCGGAAGTCCGGCCCGCCGATTGCGCCGCATCTGCCGACTTTGCGGGACTGGGAGTTTCGCGCAATCCCCACACAGGCACTCGTTCCGGGACCGCCGACTGCGGAGGTACGCGACTCGCGGGAACCGCAGGAAGTTCTGAAGGCCCAGGACTGGCCGCAGGTGGCGTCTCGGGCTTTTCATCGCCCTGATTGAGCGCCTCGGAAGTTTGGGGCGTCAGCGTGCCAGTAACGTCCAGCGCATTCCGGATCTGGAAACGTTTAATGGCCGCAGCCGTCTCCGCACTGAGTTCACCGTCGAGTTCGCCGAAATAAAATCCCTTCGCCTTGAGGGCCGACTGCGCGGCGCGCGTGCCATCGTCAGCCCAGCCGAAGTGAGCCCCTAAAATTGAACACAAACCAAGAAGGATAAGTTTTTTCATCAGATAACAGAAGCTTCGACGGCGCGGCTTTAGACTTATTCATCTCGAGCTTTTTGCAAGCTGTGTAGGGTTCGGTTGCTTGGATTGCTGAAACTGGATCAGCCCTGCGGCCACCGCTGTAGCCAGACGCTCGCGATATTCAGATTGCGCCAGCAACTTCGCTTCCACCGGACTGCTCAGAAAGCCCCCCTCGATCAGCACCGCCGGCCCGCGCACATGCCGCACCACATACAGCGCCCGGCCTCGAATCCCGCGATCAGTGGCGTCGACCGCTGCCACCAGCACTCCTTGCAGACACCTCGCCAGTTCCTGGCCGTTATCCGCTTCCACCGGGTCCGCCCGGTTAAAGAACCCCACCCAAGTCCAGCCCTTCTCCTCCGGCACTTTTTCGTGCGCAAAATAGGTCTCCACGCCTCGGGCCGATGCCTGCGAGCATTGATTAAAGTGAATGCTCACGAAAATCGCATCCTCAACCCCGTTGGCAATCGCGGCACGTTCCGCCAGTCCCACCCGGGAATCATCGCGGCGCGTCATTAACGTGCGAATCCCTTTCTCCTGAAGGATGCGGTTTAGCCGCAAAGCCACATCCAACGTCAGTTCTTTCTCCACCAATCCTGAACCGCGCGCCCCTTCATCGCGCCCACCGTGGCCCGGGTCGATCACCACGGTGAAGAATCTCGGCTCCCAACTCATTTTGGGACGCGTTTCGACATCGGGCGCGATGACAAACATCAGACAACCTCCAAGCATGACGAGGCCGACACAGGGACTCAAATTCCGCCAAGACGAAATCTTCCGCCCAATGCCGGTTGTCACCCAGTGAAACCAGCGAGTGATAGACATGCAGCCCTCTCTCTATCGTTATCGCGCACCGAGCCGCTCGCGGACGTCTGCGTCCGGCAATGAGCGCCACGCTATTGCCATCGGCGCCTGCCGATCCAAAACAGCCGATTCTATCGCGCTCGAATCCAAATACTCCAACCGATGCGCCCGGATGACCTCGCTGGAAGGCAGCGCCTCGCGGTCCCCTGCCCCAAATCCCAGGTGCCCGATCACCCACGCGTCCAGGGCAACGTCCAAAGCCTCTTCGAGCGGGCTTTGGGTCAAATGTTTCTCGGCCAAAAACCGCTGCATCCAAGCCGTGGAATGCGCGCTTCCGGACAGCACGCTGAACTGCTCGAAGGCGCGTCCAAACGAGCCGCCATTGGTATGGATTGAACCATCGTAATCCATCCGCAAAAAGACATCCGGCGCCGTGCCGCGTCCGAGCTCGGCGAATAGCATCCGGGCTAAATACGGCGGGCCATAGACCTGCTCAAACGCGGCCTTGAGCACCGGACTCAAAGAGTAATTGGCCAACCGCCGCAACGACACATCATGGGCCGATCGCGCAAACCCCTCCGCGCTTGTCACCTCGATGGCAGCCATCCGTAACCGCTCAATGTCGCCTGGATGCCCAATGCCGCCCATGGCGATACGGTCATAGATTTCAAACAGTTTTTGCCGCTCCCGACCCAATGTGAAAAGCAGGATACCGTCCTTATAACTCAGGGCGACAATCGGACTCCCTGCCGCCAGCTGATGCTCAATATATTCGCGGCGATTGGCGATCGCCTCGACCCACCGATATGGTTCTTCGATCATAATGGGAACCCGAGTATAGATCTAACCGGCAGGATCAGCAGTTAGATACATGCATATAATATTACCTAAGACCCCCAGGGCTTACGCATCTAATTTCGCTGTAATTGCAGGTCC
>JAYTYG010000289.1:0-7616 GCA_043742585.1 Spartobacteria bacterium | reverse complement strand
ACAGTGGACACAGTGGACACAGTGGACACAGTGGACGCAGTGGACGGGAGACGCTGCAAAGAGGGTGGCTGCGGCGGCCCCGTCGCTTTCCGGAAAGCGGGATGACACCGTGGACCCTGTGTCGTCCATGTCGTCCATGTCGTCCATGTCGTCCATTGCGTCCATTGCGTCCATTCCTCCGCGCCTCGGCGTTAACATCCGGACGCTATCCCCCGAGCAGCGACATCTCGGCTTTCGGGGTCGCGCGGGTTTGTTCAGAGCGGATTTCCGAATAGCGATCGGCACGCACAGACCAGATCCCGCGGATGATCGCTGTCAATTCGGCGTCCGTGGCGCCTGCGCGCAATGGCTTGCGCAGGTCGTGCCCGTGGCTCGCAAACAGGCAGGTGTAGAGCCGGCCGTCGGCGGATAGGCGCGCCCGCGTGCAGTCGCCGCAGAAGGGCGCGCTCACTGACGTGATGAGCCCGATCTCGCCGCCGCCAGAATGGCGGAAGCGGGTGGCCACTTCGCCGCGATATTGGGGCGGCATCGGCTCCAGCGCGAACTCCGGCCGCAGTCGCGCGAGTATCTCCGCGCCCGGCACGACGTCGCGCAATTGCCAGCCGTTGGTGGTGCCCACGTCCATGTATTCAATAAAGCGCACCACAAACTGCGGCCCGGAAAATCGGCGCACCAAGGGGAACACGTCTGCTTCGTTCACCCCGCGTTTCACAACCACGTTGATCTTAATCGGCTCGAACCCGGCGGTTTGCGCGGCCTGGATCCCGTCCAGCACCCGGGCCAGTGGGAAATCCGCGTCGTTCATGGCGCGGAATGTGGCGTCATCGAGCGAGTCGAGACTGACCGTGAGCCGATGCAGCCCCGCTGAGCGCAGGCTCCGGGCCTGCTGCGCGAGCAACGATCCGTTGGTGGTCAGCGTCAGGTCGCGCAGGCCCTCTATGCTGCCCAGCATCGTAATCAATCCCTCCAGACCCTTGCGCAGGAGCGGTTCGCCGCCGGTCAGCCGCAGCTTCTCCGCGCCCAGCCCCACGAAGAGTCGGGCCAGCCGCGCGATTTCCTCAAACGACAGTAGTTCGCTGCGTGGCAGAAAGGCGTATGCGTGGCCGAAGATCTCTTTCGGCATGCAATAGGTGCAGCGAAAGTTGCAGCGATCGGTGACCGATATCCGCAAGTCGCGCAGCGGCCGTCCAAGACTGTCGGTGGAAAGAGCTGGCGCGATCACGACGGTGGACGAATGCGGACGAGCCCTTAAATCAGTTTTTACGCTGTATTGCTTGCGTAAACCAATCGTTGCCTGGCGCCGCCGCATGGGGTTTGCCTCCCTGGGGTTTGCCTCCCTGGGTCGCCCGCTGGATGTCGCGCGGGCCGGCTTCCGACTTGCGATCGGCGCGGGCCACGAGTTCGGGTTTGGCTTTCATGGAGAGGGCGATGCGTTTGCGCGGGAGGTCGATCTCGACCACGGTGACCATGACGCGTTGGGAAACCTTGACGACATCGGCGGCGTTTTTGACAAACTGATCGCTGAGCTGGCTGACATGGACGAGGCCGTCCTGGTGGACGCCTATATCGACAAAAGCGCCAAAAGCGGTAACGTTTGTCACAATCCCGGGGAGCTTCATTCCAGGCTGCAGATCCTGCATTTTTGAGACGCTGTCGCTGAATGAAAACGCTTCAAACTGCTGGCGCGGGTCGCGGCCGGGCTTGGCGAGCTCGGCGAGGATGTCCTTGAGCGTGGGCAGCCCGACATCGGCTGTGACATAGTTTTGCGCGTTGATTTTCGCGCGCCGGGCCGAGTCGTGCAATAGCTCGGCCACGCTGCAGCCGGAGTCCGCAGCCATCCTGTCGACCAGTTCGTAGCGCTCGGGATGCACCGCGCTGGCGTCCAGCGGATGGGCGCCGCCGCGGATCCGGAGGAAGCCGGCGGCTTGTTCAAACGCTTTGGCACCGAGTCCTGGGACTTTGAGCAATTGGCGCCGGGACTTGAAGGGGCCGTTTTCGTTGCGATGCGCGACGATATTTGCGGCGGTGCGCGAGTTGAGGCCTGAGACGTAGCTCAGGAGCTGTTTGCTGGCGGTATTGAGCTCTACGCCGACGCCGTTGACGCAGCTCATGACCACGTCGTCGAGCGAGCGTTTGAGGGCGTTTTGTTCCACGTCATGTTGGTATTGGCCGACGCCGATGGATTTCGGGTCGAGCTTGACGAGCTCCGCCAAGGGATCCATCAGGCGGCGACCGATGGAGACAGCGCCGCGCACTGTCAAGTCGTGGTCGGGAAACTCTTCGCGCGCCACTTCGCTCGCAGAATAGATCGACGCACCACTTTCGTTGACCGACACGATGAGGATGGAGCCCGGGAGTCCGAGCTTGCGCACGAAACTTTCGGTCTCGCGCCCGCCGGTGCCGTTGCCGATGGCGATGGCTTCGATCTCGAATTTTTTGACCACGGCCTTGATCACCTCGGCGGCTTCGGCTGCGCTGCGCGCGCCTTGCTCGGGATAAACTACGTCATTGCCCAGGAGCTTGCCCTGGCGGTCGAGGACGACGATTTTGCAGCCGGTGCGAAACCCGGGATCGATCGCCAGCACGTTTTTCTGTCCCAGCGGTGACGCGAGCAGGAGTTCGCGCAGGTTGTCGGCGAAGACGCGGATGGCCTCTTCGTCGGCGCGCTTTTTAACGGTGATGCGGGCCTCGCCTTCCATGGCGAATCCCAGGAGGCGCTTGAAGCTGTCGTGTACGGCGGTTTTGACTTCGAGGGCGGCTGGCGTGGCGCCCTTGACGAAATGGCGTTCGAGGATCGAGACGGCGTCGTCCTCCGGCGGTGTCAGGCGCGAAAACAGGAAGTTCTCGTGCTCGCCCCGGCGGATGGCCAGGACGCGATGCGAAGGGGCGGTGGCAGCCGGTTCGCTCCAGTCGAAGTAATCCTTGAACTTGGCGCCTTCCTCTTCCTTGCCTGCAACCACTTTGGATTTAATGACGCCTTTGCTGTTGTAAAGCTCGCGCAGCTTGGCCCGCGCCCCCGCGTCGTCGCTGATGCGCTCGGCCAGGATGTCGCGCGCCCCGGCCAGCGCTTCCTCCGGGGTCTTTACCTCTTTGGCGGCATCGACGTATTTGGCCGCCTCGGTTTTAGGCTGCATTTGCGGGTCCTGGGCCCAAAGTAATTCGGCTAGGGGTGCGAGCCCCTTTTCCTTGGCGATGGTGGCGCGAGTGCGTTTTTTGGGGCGGAACGGCAGGTAGATGTCTTCCAAGGTGGAGAGCACCTCGGCGGCGGCGATCTTGGCCTGGATCTCGGCGGTGAGCAGGCTGCGCTCGGTGAGGGAGGCGACGATGGCGTCGCGGCGTTTGTCGAGTTCACCGAGTTGCTCCAGCCGGTCGCGGATCGCGGTGATTTGGACTTCGTCGAGTTCCCCGGTCTTTTCCTTCCGATACCGGGCGATAAAAGGCACGGTGGCGCCCTCTTCAATGAGAAGGGCGGTGGCGACGACCTGCCGGGGCTGGAGTTTGAGCTCCTGGGTGATTTTGAGGACGTGTTTTTCGAGCATGACAGGTGAAAAAAGTGGACCGGCGCGCGATGATGCGGAAGGGCGCAATGGAGTCAATCGCGCTCGTAATCCAAGGCGCGTCAAGCAGAGACGGCGCTGCGGGGGGCGCTCGGGTTGGGAATTATGAAGGATGAAGGATGAAGGATGAGGGATGAGAAGCCTTCGGGCTTAACGGCATGTGCATTCGCCGAATCTCCATCATTCATCCTTCATCACTCCGCACAGCTGCCGCCAAGAGCAAAGGAAGTGAGACGCGCCCGAGTTGGATGGAACTGGCTCTCGACATCCGCCGCGTAATCGGGTTCGTTCCCTTGCTTCAGTTCCTTTATTGGAGCTGCAATGCCGGTGTGGCGAAATGGCAGACGTAACGGACTTAAAATCCGTTGGAGCGAAAGTTCCGTGCGGGTTCGAGTCCCGCCACCGGCACTCTGTTTTTGGGGTTAGTTCTACTTTGTAGCGTTTGTAAATATTCGGTGATCGCATCTCAATTCTTGAGGATTTAACGCGGAGCCGCAGAGATTCAGAAGGGCCGGATAGGGCGCGGGCCGGGCGAAGGGGAAGTTATGAAGTATGAATGATGAGAATTCGCAGGCTCACCCTGTCACTTCCTCTTCCTGTTACCCCCCCCCCTCCCCTCCACACTTAACAAAGTAAAACTAATTGCTGCTTATCGTTGGCGCAGTCGGTTACATGCGCGGCGAGAATTAACAGGCTTCCATCGGCGTCGACAGCCGCCTGGGCGTTGAACGCTTGCTCGAAATGTCGCGAAGATCCGGGGACAAGAGCATTGGGCTATTTCGATCCACGTTGAGGAATTTCTGCGACATTCAGCATTTGTATGCTTATTCTTTAAATTTCGATAAGCTTATCAGCCTAAACCCTAAGCCGGACCGGCTTCTAGATTACACCTTTTGACGGATAGTTCCGGCGGGCGTCGATGAGTCTGGGGGGTGATTGATTTGCAGGCTTTGCGTTTGGCCGGATCGTTTATGCGCAACCAGTGAGGTGGACGCTCCGGCGGCGGCAAAAAATTGTGACACGCGGTTGAATGTTCTCTTTGAAACCGAGAATGAGCTAATATCTTCGGTATTTTTCCTTATTCCACCCGTAGTTCATGGCCATTAAAAAATCCGATCTCGACGCCTCTCTCTGGGCCTCTTGCGATGAACTGCGCGGCGGCATGGATGCCAGCCAATACAAGGACTACGTCCTGTTCATGCTTTTCATCAAATACGTCTCCGATAAATACGGCGACTCCGATGACTTCGCGCCGCCGGTCGTGATTCCGAAGGGTGCCAGCTTCAAGGACATGATCGCCCTCAAGGGCAAGCCGGATATCGGCGACAAGATCAACACTGAGGTCATTCAAAACTGGTGGACGCGAACACCCGGCTCTCCCGGCACGATTTCCCCGACTTCAACGATTCGAACAAACTCGGCAACGGGGCCGACAAAGTTCAAAAACTCGGCAATCTCATCGCCATCTTCGAGAACCCCGCGCTCGATTTCTCGCAGAGCCGCGCCGAGAACGACGACATCCTTGGCGATGCCTACGAGTATCTGATGCGGCACTTCGCCAGCCAGAGGGGCAAGAGCAAGGGCCAGTTCTACACCCCGTCCGAAGTCAGCCGCATCATGGCCAATGTCATTGGCATCTCCCCGGCCAACTCCAAAGCCGCCACCACCGCCTATGACCCCACCTGCGGCTCCGGTTCGCTGCTGCTGAACTGCTCATCGCCCGCTATTTTGCCGCTGAGTGCGATGCCATCGCCGTCCTCGAAGCCGAACTCGCCGCGCTGGAGCAGCAGCTCGATGAAAGGGGCGAGGAACAATGCGGCGAGGACGGGCTGTTGGCTGAAGTGATCGAAGGCGAAGGCGAGAAGCAGAAAATCAGTGCCAAAGCTGTGAAGGCTCGCCTCAAGGAGATCGGCCGCGACCCGGATTACGCCGAGGAACGCCAGGCACTGGAAGAATACGCCGCGTTGCTCGACCAGCAGGCGGAGACGAAAGCCCGGCTCAAGGCCGCGCAGGACGACCTCGAAGCCAAACTCGACGCCAAATACCCCATGCTCACCGAGGATGAAATCAAGGTCCTCGTGGTGGACGACAAATGGCTGGCCACCCTCGCCGCCGCCGTGCAAGGCGAGCTGGACCGCGTCTCGCAAACCCTCACCGGCCGCATCCGCCAGCTTGCCGAACGGTACGCCACCCCGCTGCCGCAGATCGTCGATGAAGTCGCCGTCCTCGCCGCCAAAGTGGGCGCCCATTTGCAAAAAATGGGTTATTATTAAAGAAATTGGCGACTTTCTTTAATAGCGCCATTCCTTATTAAAGCTTCGCACCATGAATCGCAATGTATCCGGCCACTACGACACCACCGCCACGGCGGGCGAAACGGTGCGCGCCTTTGTGCCTTTCCCGCTGCCGCCAGATCCGCCCCTCGATCTTTCCGGAACGCGCCACGCTCGCTCTCGGTCGGCTCGATAGCGTGAGCACGCTGCTTCCTGATCCCCAGCTTTTCCTCTACGCCTACATTCGCCGCGAGGCAGTGCTTTCTTCCCAGATTGAGGGCACGCAATCCTCACTTTCTGACTTGCTCCTGTTTGAGCTGGAGGAAGCACCCGGCACGCCCGTCGATGACGTGGTCGAGGTCTCCAATTACATCCGCTCCTTGGAGCACGGCATGGCCCGCTTGCGCGAGGGTTTCCCGCTTTGCAACCGCTTGCTGCGAGAAATGCACGCCCACCTGATGTCTCGTGGTCGTGGCAGCGACAAGGAGCCGGGCGAATTCCGCCGCACCCAGAACTGGATTGGCGGTACCCGTCCGGGCAACGCCCGTTTTGTTCCGCCTCCGCCCCACGAGCTGGATCCCTGCATGGCTGCGCTAGAAGGCTTCCTCCATGACGACACCCTGCCTGTTCTGCTCAAGGCTGCCCTTGCTCACGTTCAGTTTGAGACCATTCATCCGTTCCTCGATGGCAACGGGCGTCTTGGTCGCCTGCTGATTGCTCTGCTCTTGCACCACGGTGGCCTGCTCGGCCAACCATTGCTCTACCTGAGCCTTTACTTGAAGAAACACCGCCAAGTCTATTACGACCTGCTCGACCGCGTCCGCACCACTGGCGATTGGGAAGCCTGGGTGGACTTTTTTCTGGAAGGCGTGGAAACCACCGCGCTCGGAGCCGTCGATACCGCCCGCCGACTGGTCGCCCTTTTTGACGCGGATACCCGACGCATCCAGCAGTCCGGACGCAGTGCCGCTAACGCCCTGCGCGTCCTCGCCGCCCTGCGCCAACGGCCCATACTCAGCCTGCCCCAGCTCTGCCAACTCACCGCCATGACCTTCCCCACCGCCAACAAGACCATGGCCCAACTCGTCGCTGCCGGAATCGCCCGCGAACTGACCGGTCGACGCCGCAACCGCGTCTTTTCCTATGACGCTTACCTCAGCATCCTGAACGAAGGGGGAGAACCTCTATGAAACCCGGATACAAACAGACTGAGGTCGGCGTCATCCCGGAGGAGTGGGAGGTGCGTAACATCGGTCAGATGTTTCGGCTCATCAACGGTTGCGCCTTCAAGCCTGAAGACTGGAAGCAAAGCGGCACACCTATCATCCGCATCCAAAACCTGAATGACTCGTCTGCTGAGTTCAATTACTCGCAGTCACCAGTTCCTGAAAGGAACCGTGTTGAGCCGGGAGATTTACTGTTTGCTTGGTCTGGAACTCTCGGCTCGTCCTTTGGAGCGCGTGTATGGACTGGCCCTGCTGGGATTCTGAACCAGCACATCTTCAAAGTGCTAATGGATGAGCGGCAAATAACGCGGCCTTTCTCGTTATTGGTATTTGCGAGAGTGGAAGAAGATATCGCGAAGCAGGCGCATGGGTTCAAAGCATCGTTTGTTCACGTTAAGAAATCCGATCTTATCAAAGTGGACCTTCCATTACCGCCGCTCCCCGAGCAACTAGCGATTGCGGAGGCGTTGAGCGACGTGGATGGGCTGCTGGACGACCTCGCGCACCTTGCGCAGCAGCGCGTCGGGCGTGAACGGCTTCTGGAGAAACGCTACCCCCGC
>JAYTYG010000288.1:0-4771 GCA_043742585.1 Spartobacteria bacterium | reverse complement strand
GGATAGCGCTCAGGAGCAGAGGCCGCGAGTCCAGCAGTCGCGCACTTAGTCTGTTTCGAGTTTTTATACCGTCGTGGCGCTTCTTCGAAGAATTCGGCCCTGCGCCCCAGCTCTACGTTCGCACCAGACATTCAAAGTTAGCATTTGGCCCCTGGCAGCTCTGCCTAACTAAACAGCCGAGATCAATCTCCTCGGTCTTACTCAACCCCAACGGCAACGCATTACTTGCCTGCCATGCGCTCATTGATCAATTGGTCGACGAGCTCAATGAAGTAAATCGAGAGGAGCTGAGCGAGTCGACTTCCTATCAGTTGGCTGTAAACTTGGTGCGCTTTCATATCACTCCAACCACCGGGGCCGAGCCCATACAGTTTCAGTTCAAAGTGTCTGCACTTGGGGAGCTTGACGACACGCTAATCTCAGACATCCATGACCTTTAGAATGAACCCCGGGACATGCTAACACTCAGCCTGGAGCAAGCCTTGGATTGGGGCACTAGACTGATTGCCATTGCCGTGATCCTGCAAACACTGGAGCTCCTGACGATAAGAAGAATGATGTCCGATTCGGGGATCTGGATCTGGGCGGTTTTAAAACGGGACTTCGAATTCCTTCGGCAGCCCGCGCAGAAGACTCTTCAATTCCTATTAAGCTATCCCAACTTCATCGGCGTCCTGTTACTTCAGCTCACTGTCGGCGTCGTACTTTTGTTACTGCCAAATCCGTGGTGCCTGGCGCTGCTCTTACTCACCAGCTTTCTCGTCACACTGCGCTGGCGCGGAAGCTTTAATGGCGGGAGCGATTCGATGACTATCATCCTTTTGACTGCACTCTGCGTGGCTAACTTTTATAGATATAGCCCCAAAGTGGCGGAGGGATGCTTATGGTATATTTCCATTCAAACCGTGCTGTCTTATTTTGTCGCGGGCCTGGTGAAACTCAAAGGCGCTTCCTGGCATACAGGCGAGGCCTTGCGCGGGTATCTAAGCTTTTCCAACTATGACGTGCCAGCGGCCTTAAAAGCCCTCGCGGCCCAGCGTGCCGTTGTCTTCTTGGCCGCCTGGTTGATCATGCTTTTTGAATGCAGCTTCCCAATCGCTCTGGCCGACTCCAACACCTGCCTGATCTACCTAGCTCTCGCCTTGGGGTTTCACTGCGCCAATGTCTACGTCTTCGGATTGAACCGGTTTCTTTTCGCCTGGGGCGCTGCGTATCCCGCGCTCTATTACTGCAGCCAGCGCCGTCATTGACGCTCGCGCGCCAGGCAAGCGCATCGATCGGCTTTAGATAAATATAGAACCGCGCTTAGCGACGGGCAGCGGCGTCACCCTGATTGCCTATCCACTCCAAAAGTTGATTGGTGTGCTGCGCCTCGGCATCGAGATTAAATACGCTGACCGCCGCGCGCTGGGTCTCGGAGGTAATCGTTTCGGTCTGGCTCACCAGAAACTCGATATTCTCATTAATCTCCTGGGTCTGCTCGACACCCTTGCTCAAGGCAATCTGGGTAAGTTTGAGCTGCTCGATCGCAATATCCAGGCGATTTACCACCTTGCCCAAGCGCGAGATCGCCCAGAGCGGGAGAAAAAGCGAAAGAGCGGCAACGAAAAACAGAGCGAGCGAAACGACGGGACTAAGCGTACCGTCAAACATCTTGGCGAGATCAGCGAGGGGCATTTTCGGAATTAACCAGATCAAAGCGTCGTCGTCACGCTTAGGAAGTGAGCGGCCCGCTTAAAATCTGAAGCCCGTGTTTGCACGTGCTCAAATGCCTGGGAAAAATAAAGAACCTTGCGCCTGAAGACTTTAGCCGCGACACTGCGCTTTCTTCGACGGGATTAACCCGGAAGAGTTGTCGGGCGGGTTCCCCTCCTTTCGGAGGCGAGTGCTCCGACTAGGAGCCAGTCTCACGCGCGGCACCAACGCTATATTATATACCAGTTTTTTCATGCAGGCATCACAGAAAAACCCGCCACGATTTTCACGGGCCGAATTCGATCAGTGGCTTCAGGCGCGGCGCACCGAGCAAGGGCTTCCAGAGATCACCCCACGCAGCGGCCAACCCATCTTCAAGTCCTGGTTGCGGGACAATTGGCTCTTCATTCAACCGCTCCCGGAAGCTAAGGGCCTCGGTCTTTTCTGTGAGCGCGACGTCACGATGGTGATCTGCGAGGCCGCAATGAGCGTCTCCATTGACGGCCATAATTACGGCATCACCCCCTTCGAAATCCTCCCGCTCAATCGGCCCAAGGACGCCACCACACTGAGTACACGGCTGCTGCAACTTTCCGCCGATGTGAATCGCCGTGTGACAATGATGCAGGAAGAGGTCACGCATCTAACACCCCGCCTGGAGCAAACCATTGCCCAGAATAAAGATCGGCTCAGCCACTCCGACATCCGCAACGAATTAAGCAAGCTCGAAGGCCGCCTCTCGCTGCGCGTATTCAAGGATCGCGTGGCACGCGCCATCCGCGATCTTTCGCTCCTCGCCGCCAATCATCGCATGGCCGAAGGCATCGCCTTGCACCGCTTTCACGAGACCTTTCCAGGCGCTCGCGCCCGCAAACGCCAATTGCTCTTGGTCGCCGGGCCTACCAATTCAGGCAAAACCTACACAGCCTTCCAGAAACTCGCTGCGGCGAAGACCGGGGTTTACCTGGCGCCTTTGCGGCTGATGGCCGCCGAGTTCTGGGACCGCATGCAGCTGACTCAAGTCCCCTGCTCCTTGATCACGGGCGAGGAACGCATCCTTTCCCCGGGCGCCAAGCACATCTCCTCGACCATCGAGATGCTGGCGACCGACGCGGAGTATGACGTGGCCATCATCGATGAGGTCCAAATGATCGCCGACAAAGACCGCGGCTGGGCCTGGACCCAAGCCATCGTCGGAGTCAACGCCAAGCTCGTCATCCTCGTCGGCTCGCCCGACGCCGAAGACGTCCTTCGCGAAATCGCCAACCGCCTCGGCGAACCCCTCGAAGTCCAGCGCACCGAGCGCCTCACCCCGCTCGAAGTGGCCGAGGCCCCGCTCGATCCCGATAAAGCGGTCGAGGAAGGCTCTGCCTTTATCTCTTTCTCCCGCCGCGATGTGCTCTCCTGGAAACAAACCCTCGGCGCCTCCGAATGCGCCGCAGTTTACGGTGCCCTTTCCCCGGAAGTCCGCCGGGACGAAGCCCGCCGGTTTTCCACAGGCGAAGCCAAAGTGGTATCCGCCACGGATGCGATCGGGATGGGGCTGAACCTGCCCGTGAAGACAATCGTTTTTACAACACTGACAAAGTGGGACGGAGAGAAAGAGATCACCCTCGGGGATTCCGCCATCCGCCAAATCGCGGGCCGGGCCGGCCGCTATGGCATGCACGAGGTGGGAGTGGTCACAGCGCTCAACAAGCGCGACCTGGCTTACATTCGCGAAGCAATGGCTGCGCCGCCCGAAGCGCTGCCCATTATCGCGCCGATCGCCCCGCACATAAAGATGCTGGAATTCCTGGCGCAGGAAACCGGCAAGAACGATCTGCCGTCGCTGCTGGACTGTTTTGCGGCGTTGCCTGGCGACACGGATCTTTTCTGCAAAGCCGACGTCTCTTCGATGCGGGATCTGGCCGGTGAAATCCGCGACTTCAATCTCCCGCTGAGCACGCAGTTTGCCCTCTGCGCGTGTCCGGTGGATACGCGCAATGGCGATCACCTGCGGATCTGGCGTCAATGGGTGGCAGCGGTGGCGGAGGAATACCCGTCGCCGATGCCCGAGGGGACGATCTTCGCGGCCGATGGGAGCACCAGCTCCGCCAATGAACTCCACAACGCTGAGAGCCGCGTGCGTTTGCTGGCGGCCTATCGCTGGATGCACCATCGCATGGCGGATCTCTTTCCCGACATCGAGCAGGCGCTGGCGGTGTGCTCGGCGACCAACCAATACATTTCAAATTCGCTCAAGGAAAAAATCGTGCGCCGCTGCCGCCGTTGCAGTCACGGCTTGCCGACGGATCACAAGTTTGCCATATGCGACCGCTGTTTTAAAATGCGCTTCGAACGTTCGGAATAGCGCCAGCGTATAAACGTTCGCCGCCATATTGAGCGCACCAACGCCCATGCCCGCGCCCACGCCCGTGCAGTAGGAGGGAAGCCCCCGGGCGGGGCATCGCTCCACTGGCCTTTCAGACACAGTCAAAGACAGGAGTCCATACGAGCTGGGATCCCAGCCCACTGTCATCGCGGTGGCAAATGCGTCACCCGGGGACGCGCCGCATCGAATATGGCGGAGCAATAGGGGGCGTATGGAAATTTGCCCGCCTCTCTAACCGCAGGTAGGTTTGGGCTGCATGGCTGAACCGGATAATCCGCACGATCTCGACTTTGCGGCGCATCCACATGATGCCTACTTCAAGACGGTGTTTTCGGAGCCGGCCCATGCAGCGGCCTTCTTTCAGCGGCATCTGCCGGCCCCGGTGTCGGCTGCGATGGACTGGGCGGGATTACAGGTGCTGCCGGGCTCGTTCGTGAAGACCAGCTTGGAGCAGGTCCATGCAGATCTGCTGTTTTCTGTGAACCTGGCCGGGCGGCCGACCCTGCTTTATCTGTTGCTGGAGCACCAGAGCTCGGTGGACCCACTGATGCCTTTGCGGATGTTGGTCTATGTTACCGAGATCCTACTCGGGCACGCCCGGGATACCGGGTTACCCCTGCCTGTGGTGTTCCCCTTCGTCCTGCACCAGGGCCCGGAACAGTGGACGGTGTCGCCGTGCCTGGATCACATGTTCGATCTTCC
>JAYTYG010000287.1:0-3504 GCA_043742585.1 Spartobacteria bacterium | reverse complement strand
AGATGTCGGCGTGATCGAACTCGATATTGTTGACGATCACCAATTCCGGGAGGTAGTGGAGGAACTTCGAGCGCTTATCAAAAAAGGCGGTGTCGTATTCGTCTCCCTCGAGGATCACGTGGCTGGAGTCATGCAGCGAACAGCCCTGTGCCAGGTTCTTTGGAATCCCGCCAATCATGTAAGCGGGATTCAGTCCGCCATCTTTCAAGATCCAGGCCAGGAGCGATGTGGTGGTAGTTTTTCCGTGCGTTCCCGTCACCACTAAATTGTGTTTTCCGCGGAGGAAAAATTGTTTGAGCGTTTCGGGCAACGACAGGTAGTAGAGCTTGCGGTTGAGCACGGCTTCAACCTCTGGATTGCCTCGGGAGATGGCGTTGCCCACCACGATCAAGTCTGCCGACTCGGGCAGGTTCTCGGCCCGATATCCTTCTGTGAGCGGGATGCCCTTTTCCTGGAGGAAGGTGGACATCGGGGGGTAAATCTTATCGTCGGAGCCGCTCACCGTGTAGCCTTGCTCGCGCATGGCGGCGGCGACGGCACCCATGGCGGTGCCGCAGATCCCAAGAAAATGGACGTGACGAATCTCGTGTTGCATAGCGGAAGAAAAAAGTGGGCGCAGGCTAATGTGGGTTGAGGCGCAGCGCAATGATAGCCGCAGAGAACACAGAGAGCACAAAGATGGCAGAGTTTAAAAAGGCGGGAAGGGGGAGGGTGGAAGGGTGGAAGGCGGGAAGGGTGGAAGGCGGGAAGGGTGGCGGGAATGCCTGGGCTCGCCCGCACGGGGCGCGCTTCTTTCATCAGTCATCCTTCAAAATTCGGGCGCCTTTGGAGCTTGGCCCGCTCCGTTGCGCCGGGCGGAGTTCAGGCGGCGCCGAGGCGTAATAGCTCGTTGTATTCCGCAGGAGTCAGGGGGACGACCGAAAGCCGGGATTGGCGCACGAGGGCGATTTCCCGGAGTTGCTCATGGGCCTTGATGACGTCGAGGGTGACCGGGGTGGCGAACGCTTTGAGGGGGATCAAATCCACGCAGTCCCAGTTGCCCTCAGTGGCAGTGGGGTCGGGATAAGCTTCCCTGTCAATTTGTGCGATGCCGACGACGGCTTTGCCTACGACGCTGTGGTAATAGAGAGCGAGGTCGCCGGAGCGCATGGCGCGCAGGTTATTGCGGGCTTGAAAATTGCGGACACCGGTCCAGGCCGTGCGGCCATCGAGCACGAATTGGCTCCAGGGATAGGCGGTGGGTTCCTGCTTAACTAACCAGTGTTGGACGGCTTGGCTCATGAGAGCGGGAGAGTCATCGGGAAAGAGCTCGTAGGCTCAAGGAAAAACGCACTTCAGCACGCGGTCCTGGTGGGGGGCGCCCGTCAGGAGTGGGGCAGATAAATTAAAAAGAGGAAGGGCCTTTTTAATGCTGAACGTGGACTGATGCAGAGGTCCTATGCCTGTCTGGCTTAGTTTTTCCGTCGGTTTCACGCTTTAAGTAATCTTAACAAATGGTGGCTCTAGAAAAGAAAACCTTACTAGCCTGTTCTCTGGTCTTGATGGCTTTGATCGGCATCAATCTGGAGTGTTACAGGCAGGCAAGGATCGTCGCGCAAGGTAACGCTGAGGTGGCGGGATCTTATACGGCGTTGACCCGAATCCAGGCGCTGGAGATCGCTCTCGGGAAATCTCGAACGGCTCAGACCGCATCGGCCGGTTCGGCCGCGCAGGGCGAACAACAAAGCATCGAGCGCAAGATTCAGGAAAGCATTGCCAGCCTGCAGGGGCTCGGCCCGGACGAGTTTCTGTCGGACGAGAATCTTTGGGCGCTGAAACGGGCCATCGACAAAGGCGTGCTGGCGCGGGCGCCGGAAGCGGTGCGTGCGAAAGCCGCACCGGCAGAGATGGATCGGGCCGCCAAGGAAATGGGCATTGCGGAAAGGCTTTTGGCCGAAATGAGCGCGGGCGAGGGGAAGCTGCTGATTGCACGCGAGGCGAGCGCCAAACAAAGCGGCGACGTTATTTTTTCCACGATTATATTGGCGGGCTTGGTCCAGTTGGGCCTGCTCGCATTGAGCTATCTTGTTATTCAGAAAGACACCCGCCGCCTGCAAGCCGCCTTCGATGAGCGCGCGCAACTTCTCGATTCCTCCGGAGACGGCTTTTATTGCGTCGATGCCGAAGGGCTCTGCACTTTCATCAATAAAACCGGGAGCAGAATCCTGGGTTATGAGCCCGAGGAAATGCTGGGTCGCCCGATTCAGGCGATGATCAGGCATTCTAGTGAGGGTGAAAAGGCGGAGTTAGGAGACGGTTGCCGCATATTGCGCACGGCCAAGAGCGGGGAGCTTCACGAGAGTAATTCCGCTGGTGGGGAAGTGTTTTGGAAGAAAGGCGGGGAAAGTTTTCCAGTCGAGTACACCTGTTGTCCGGTATCCAACGCGGATGGCGAGAAGTCCGGGGCGGTGGTGGCCTTTAGGGACATCAGCGAGGCGTGTAAGATTGAGGTGGAGCTTGAAAACGCGCGGCAGGCGGCGCAGCAAACCATGCGGTTGAAAAATGAGTTCCTGGCTAATATGAGCCACGAAATTCGCACGCCCATGAATGCGATTCTTGGGATGGCGGGTTTGTTGGAAGAAACCGCGCTCGACGCTGAACAGCGGGATTATGCCCATACCATTCTTCAGAGCGCCGAGGCTATGCTCGCGCTAATCAATGACGTCCTGGACTTCTCGAAGAGCGAGGCTGGTAAGTTGGTGCTGGAGCAAGTGGATTTCGAGCTGCGGGGGACTGTGGAAAGCGTGCTGGATTTGATGAATGAAGGCGCGGAGGCCAAAAATCTCTCGCTGCTTTGCACGGTCGATGAAGACGTGCCAAATTATGTCTGCGGGGACCCGAGTCGGTTACGACAAATTTTGATCAATCTATTGAACAACGCGGTGAAATTTACCGATGTGGGCCAGGTTTCTTTGCGGGTTATGAAGGTGGCTCCGGAGGCGGCTACGGGAGCGGATTCTGCGCGCAACGCCGCGGGCGCGCTTGCGCCTCTGCCTGCGAGCGCACCCCTCAATTGGTTGCGGTTCTCGGTGCAAGACACCGGGATTGGGATTGATTTGCAAACCCAGGCAAAGCTCTTTCAGCCGTTCACCCAGGGCGACGGGTCCAGTACCCGACGCTTCGGCGGCACCGGTATGGGCTTGGCTATTTGTAAACAGCTTGTCGAGCGTATGAACGTCAGCGTTTCTGGTGGCAACGGTCTTTGCGACGCGCGGGGCAGGACCCGCAATACCATTGAGATTGAGAGCGCGCCGCGAAAAGGCACGACCTTCCATGTCGAGCTATGCTTTCAACCCGCGCAGCCCCGAAAAGCCTTCGAAGCCCTACGCGCAGCGTCGCGGCCGGCGCTGTCTCCGGGGCAGGGGCCGAACCTGCGGATTCTTTTGGTCGAAGATAATTCCACCAACCAGAAAGTCACCCTCCAGCAACTCCATCGCCTCGGCCACCAAGCTCATGCTGTCAGCA
>JAYTYG010000286.1:0-3848 GCA_043742585.1 Spartobacteria bacterium | reverse complement strand
CCTAGGAGTCTGTCGGACTTAGGCCGTTTTTGGCCAAAACAGGCACTTTCCGACCATGGCAATGCCCCTAAAACACAATAAAAACGCGATAGCGGGCATTCTGGTGCGTCGCGTTTCATACGCATACGTAAGCCCGACAGGCTCCTAGCGGGACGCCCGCCCCACTTTGCTCTTGCGTGAGCGCGTCGGCGGGGAGGCTTGGTGAAAGCGGCAAATGCAGGCGCCCTCCTCATTCATCCTTCATAACTTCCCCAAGCCGGCCCTATCGACAATTGGCAGGAGCGATTATACGTTGCCGCCCCCTCTCCATCAGCCGCACCTCGCCCGGCTCCTTCGATGAGTTTTTTCTCCAACGGTTTCACCTCATTTCTCCGCAGCCGACTCAACGCGCTGCCGCTTACGCATCGCCTCTGGCGGGTGCTCCAGACCGTGCAACGACGGCTCCTGCGCAAACCCCGCTCAGTGACCGAAGGCCCCAACTTGCTGCCGCTGCTCATCCAAGTGCTCGCGGCATTTTCCAAGACCGGCCGTGGGGACGTGCTGGAAGACGAAATCGATTCGTCGCTGGGCTTCCTCCGCTATGACTACCCGGAGGCGGTTTACTCCGAGTTACGGAAACTTTTCCGCCAGGCCCTCAACGAACAGCAGGACACCAACGCCATGGCGCTCAAGCTCGCCGGCGAGCTCAGCACTGAACGCAAGATCATGCTCGGCGTGCAGCTCTACGATCTCATCGCCAAGGCCGGCCTCGATAAACAACAAGTCGTGGCCTACTACGGCTTCATGGCCCTGCTCGGCATGGCGGCCCAGGCCATCGACATCGTCTACCAGCTCAACGCCAACGAGGAATCCGACAAATCCGTCTACCAACACGGCCAGTCCCCGCTCGAATCCCTCACCTTCGGCGCCAACAACTCCGCCGACGTCAAACTCAAAGGCCTGATTGGCGATGAACGGCTCGTGGCCTTTCGTTATCACGACCTCATCCTCCTCAAAAACCAGAGCTCTAAAGGCATTGTCGTCCGCGGCCGCACCCTGGGGCCCGGGGCTTTTTGCCGGATCTACGCCGGCCAACGCATCGTGCTCGGCGAGCAAGTGCTGACGTATCAGGACCTCGCGTATTACTTCAACGCCAAGAAAAACGTCTCGCTCACGCAGATCTACCTGAGCGTCGATCACGACGACGAAGTGCAGCTCGAAAAAGTGCGGACGCGCGAATCAGTATTGGAGGTGAAATTCGGGCTCAAAGTCACCATCCGCGCCCTCAAAGCCGTTGACGCCTTGTTAAACGGAGTCGCATTACGCGCCGGGACAGTAATCACCGCGACCCTGGATGACCGTATCATCTTCCATAACGATTCGGAACTCCCACTCGGCGATCTCCGCCGACGCGCCCGCGCCCTGGGCGGCCGGTTCCAGCTCAAGGCCTACAAATCCAGCTACCTGGTTTCCAACAACCCGTCCCTGCTCGACGTGGACGACATCCTCCTCTCCCCGGGCACCAGCGGCGAGGTGCTGCTCAAGATCCTCTGCAATTATGAGGCCAAAGTCGGCAAGCTCGAAGTCATTCAGGCCGATCGCCCCATTCTCGTCGGCGACATCCCCGTGCGCACCACCCAGGAACTCAAGGACGGCGACAGCATCCGCATCGATACCGGCCAAGTCCTGCGCTGCAACTTCTCCGAGCGCATCCTCGAAGAGGAACGCAACATCATCTCCAGCCTCGAACTGCGCGATGTCACACATCGTTTCCGCCGCTCCGAGACCAGCCTCGACGGCATCTCCTTCTCCGTCACCCGCGGCGAGATGGTCTGCGTCATGGGCGCGAGCGGTTCCGGCAAATCCACCATGATGCGGGCGATCGCGGGCCAGCTTCAGCCGAGCCAGGGCGAAGTCCTGCTCAATGGCCAGTCGCTCTACCCCGATCTGGAAGAGCTCAAGCGCTTTATTTCCTATATTCCGCAGGACGACGCCTTTGACGAGCATCTGACGATCGAGGAGAATCTCGAATTTGCCGCCGCCATCCGGTCGCCGCATCTCTCGAGCCGGGACCGGTCCCGGCGGATCGAAGGCAAGCTGGTGGAGCTCGGCCTCAGCGAAAGGCGGGACTCGGTGGTGGGCAGTCCGGTGCAGAAGCGGCTCTCGGGCGGGGAACGCAAGCGCCTGAACATCGGGTTGGACATGATCAGTTCAGCGGACATTTTTTTGTTCGACGAACCCACCAGCGGGCTGAGCTCGAAAGACAGCGAGCATGTCATCGAGATCATCCGGTCGATGGCCCACAACAAGATTGTCCTGGTGACAATTCATCAGCCCAACTCGAAGCTCTTTCAGATGTTTTCCAAGGCGCTCCTGCTCGACAAGGGCGGCAAGCTCGTCTTCTACGGCACCCCCAGCGAGATGCTCGGTTACTTCGCCGCCGCCGAACACGAACAACATTTCGGCACCGAATTGGGCGGCTGCCCGGCCTGCGGAACGACCCGGCCGGAGTTCATTTTCGATGTTCTGGAAACACCCCTGCGCGACCTCAGCGGCGACATCATCTTTGAGGAAAACTCACGGGCCCAATTCGTCCCCGCCCGCCGGTTCTCGCCCGATTATTGGCGGGACAAATACGAGAGCTTCCGCCTGCTCCAAGACATGCACCAGGTCAACCTGCGCCAGCCCTCGCAGGCCGCACCTGTGCCGATCCCGGATCCGGCCGCGCCGCAAGCGCGCAGCGCCATACGTTGGCGGGACGAATGGACCCAACTGCGCACACTGCTGCGGCGCACCTTTCTCTCCAAACTGCGCAACCGTGGTAACATCATATTAACCACCCTGGTCCCGCCGATGCTGGCGCTGCTCATCGGCTGGGCGCTGTATTTCACCGACGACACCTCGGGGCACTACGACTTCGCGAGCGCCTTTCACATCCCCACCTACATCTTCATCGCCTTGCTGGTGGCGCTCTTTCTCGCGCTGATGAATAGCGTCGATGACATCATCCGCGACCGGGTCGTCCTGAACCGGGAACGCAACCTCGATGTCAGGCTCCCCTACTACATCTTCGCCAAGTTCAGCACCCTAGCGCTTTTCTCCGCAGTCCAATGCGCGCTCTTTGTCCTGGTCGGCAACCAGATCCTGGAGATCCGGGGGATGTTCTGGCCGTATTTCACGGCCATGCTCATCACCGCCACCAGCGGCACGAGCCTGGGCCTATTTATCAGCTCGTTTGTGGCCGACTCAAAGACGGCCGCCAACTTCGTCCCCCTGGTCCTCATCCCGCAGCTCATCTTCGGCGGTGCGCTCATCAAATATGAGGAGATGAACAAGGATCTGGACCTGCGCTACACCTTTAGCAGCTGGTTTAAAAGGCATCCGGAAATCCCGTCCGCGAACCGGAACGACTCGACGTTAACCGTCCCGCTGATCAGCCGTTTTGTGGCCACGCATTACAGCTACGAAGCGCTCATTGTCGCCCAAGCCAAACTCAACCCGCTGAGCATCCGCCAGGACGAGTTACTCAAGCAAAGCCGGCTCCTCGCTGAAACGGCGAAGCTCCAACCGCTCAGCGCCGACGAAGCCACGCGCCTCGAGGATCTTAAAGACACGCTGGCGCTCTTAAGCGGGCTGGAATGCGATTCCCTGCCGGAGCTTGAAAAGCGCCTGCGCCGCGTGGACAACATTATCAAAGGCCGACCACTCGACGCTGGCGGCCTGCGCACGCGCGCCACGGGGATCACCGCCGACCGGCTTTACACCAATCAGAAAGTCACCGACCTGGTGTCGAAAGCTGAAGCCGAGCAGAACGACCATCGGCGCGAGGAAGTGAACCACGTGAAAGTCCACGTCAACGTCTTCTTCGG
>JAYTYG010000285.1:0-1845 GCA_043742585.1 Spartobacteria bacterium | reverse complement strand
CCCTCAAGTCTGTGCGGGCGCGGAAGAGCACGCTTTTAACGGCGGGCACTGAGAGATCCAGGATGGCCCCGATTTCTTCGTAGGAAAACTCGTCATACCGGCGCAGGACAATCGCCATGCGCTGGACCTCGGGGAGTTGATCGATGGCGTGCTGCACTGCGCGTTGGAGTTCCTCATCGAGCACCGCACTGTCTGGCGCTTTGGCTTGCGTGTCGGCGGTTTGGATGGGCCGATCGTCCTCATCTGTCGTGGCGTCGAGCGACAGCGTGGGATGCCGCTTTCGCCGACGCAATTCGTTGAGCACCAAATTGCGCATGATTTTAAAAAGCCACGTGGTGAATTTGGCCGTGGGCTCATAGCGCGGGGCGGATTTCCAGACTCGGATAAAGACCTGTTGGGCGATGTCTTCGGCGTCGATGTCATCGCC
Source organism: Spartobacteria bacterium (assembly GCA_043742585.1). Taxonomy (GTDB): domain Bacteria; phylum Verrucomicrobiota; class Verrucomicrobiia; order Chthoniobacterales; family Chthoniobacteraceae; genus CAIURC01. The sequence goes on along the minus strand of JAYTYG010000285.1, from coordinate 1,418 downwards.
CAACATCCTGGTGACTGCGGCGATAATGCGGTGCTGGTGCGCCTCAATGAGTTCGCCAAGGGCTTCAACGTCCCCTTGTTTAATTCGATCCATCCACGCGAGATCCTGGCTGGCCGTATCGGGCGCAGAATCGGCAGGGTCAGTCGGAGAGACGTTCATTAATTCAATAGAAAAGGTGCGCTGGTGGGAAAGCCGGAACAGGGCCAGAACGATGCAAGTTAACCCATGGGTAGGCAATGAGTTTCAATGGGCGGGCGGCTGGGAGGAGTTATGAATGATGAAGTGTGAAGGCTCGGAGAACGCGGGCGCCGTTAAGCCCGAGATTTGTCTTCTTTCATCATTCATCCTTCATAATTCGGGCGCCTTTGGGGCTGCGCTTGTAAAGGAACGGAGCTGCGCCTGCTCGTAAAGCTCCTGCCTGCGATCACTTGCAATTAGGGCGATGTTCTTTAGGCTCAACGGCTCCAATGTTACTCGCCTCAAGGTTTATTTCACCCGAGCTCGGGCCGGTTTACGACAAGGTCCAGCAGGGAATCCGAATATCGGATGCGGACGCTCTCACTCTTTATGCCAGTGACGACATTAACGGGCTCGGTGCCATCGCCAACGTGGTGCGCGAGCGCAAGAACGGGAATGTGGCCACCTACATTCATAACCAGTATATCAATTACTCGAATGTCTGTATTCTTGCCTGCCAGTTCTGCGCGTTCGGTGCGCGAAAACGGGACGCACATGCGTTCGAGTTTAGTATAGATGAAATCGTCGCGAAAGTTAGGGAAGGCTTGGCCACTGGTATTACTGAGGTCCACATGGTCGGTGGCCTCCATCCCTCGCTTATGGGCGACTGGTATCTGGATCTTCTGACACAGCTCAGGGCCTTGGATCCTGCGCTGTTTATCAAGGCGTTTACGGCGGTCGAGATTCGTCATTTAGCCGGAAGAGTTTTCAAGCAGTCCATCCCTGACACTCTCCAATTGCTGCGGGCGGCCGGCCTCGGCGCTATTACCGGCGGCGGCGCCGAGATTTTCGATGCGGCCGTGAGGGACCAGATTTGTCGGGGTAAGGAAACGGCCGAGCAATGGCTGGAAGTGCACCGGCTCTGGCATCAACTGGGGATGCGGAGCACAGCCACGATGCTCTTTGGACACATCGAGACGCACGCGCATCGGGTCGATCATTTGCGGCGTTTGCGCGCGTTGCAGGATGAGACGGGAGGTTTTACGGGCTTTATTCCATTTGCCTTTGAGCCCGATGGGGCGCGCCCGGAATTGCAGCATATCCGCCACGCGAGTGCTTTTGAGTCGCTCAGGAATCTAGCTGTGAGTCGGATTTATTTAGATAACTTCGATCACATCACGGGTTACTGGATCAGCTTGGGGCTGCCGTTGGCGTCCGTATCGCTCAACTATGGAGTCGAT
>JAYTYG010000284.1:0-2451 GCA_043742585.1 Spartobacteria bacterium | reverse complement strand
GTTTTACTTTGTTAAGTGTGGAGGGGAGGGGGGGGGGTAACAGGAAGAGGAAGTGACAGGGTGAGCCTGCGAATTCTCATCATTCATACTTCACAACTTCCCCTTCGACCGGCCCGCGCACTATCCGGCCCTTCTGAATCTCAGCGGTTCCGGGGTAAATCCTCAAGAATTGAGTTGCGATCACCGAATATTTACAAACGCAACAAAGTAGAAATAGTTTCGTCACGCATTTCATGAGCGTGTCTGACCTTCATTGACACCAACATCCTGCTCTACGCGGTTTGCCCCGGGGGCCACGACCGCACCAAGGCGGAAAAGGCGCGGGAAATTCTCCGGCGCGACGACTTGGCTCTTTCGGTCCAAGAGCTTCAGGAATTTTACGTCCAAGCCACCCGCCCAAGCAGAGCGCAGCCGCTTTCCCATGCCGATGCGGCGGCTTTGAGCATGCTCTGGCTGCGATTTACGGTCATTGAGCTTTCCGTGCCGCTGATGCAGGCCTCCCTGCGCCTCAAGGATCGTTGCCAGACCTCCTACTGGGATGGCGCCATTTTGGCCGCCGCAGGATGTACGGAACTCCCCTCGGCAGACCTCAATCCGGGTCAATGCTACGACGCCGTCCGCGTCATCAATCCCTTTCATTAACGTCGCCCACCCATGCAGAAACGCACCGAAACCAAATCCCCAGATCTCGCTGCGGCGAACCTCGCCGGGCTCCGAGCGTAAAATTGGGGTCAGTCAAGAACGGCGCCAGTCGCGTCACGGTGGCAGCATCCGCGGCTTTTCATCGCGCTGAATCGTCTTACAGTGGAGCCCCTTGAATTTACCTAAGCATCTCTTTTACGCGACTTCGGCTCGGATCGGCGGCAGCGGGCTCGATGCCGTAGCCATGGAATCGCTGCGCGTGGCGGAGCGGGCGGGGATCCTGCGCGGGGCGTTGGCGTTTGAAAATCGGCAGGACATTATACCTGCTGAGCGCATCCGCACGCTGGAGCGGCATCCGGTGCGGTTGTTGTCGTGGGTGGTGGGGCGGGAATTCTATTATGGGGCGAAAAAGCATGTCCTCGATGCCCAGGCGGCCCGGGAGCTTGCCCGGGGCGGGTATGATCTTTTCCACGGGTGGTCGGGGGAATCCGTGCGCACGTTGAGGGAGGCGAAACGCCTGGGGATTCCCAGCATGATCGAGATCCCGACCTGGCACCGGCACAAAGGGAAAATCAAGCCGCTCCGGCTCACACAAAGCGAGCGGGTCCGGGCCGAAGCCGGGGGGCTGGCGGGGCTGAGGAACCGGCTTTTGGTGAGCCGCCAGCAGATGCTTGAGGAGTATGAGTTGGCGGATCAGATTCTTGTGCTGTCGGAAAAGGCCGAGGAAACGTTTCTGGCCGCAGGGATCGCCAAGGAAAAGCTCTTCCGACATCAACGCGGTGTGGACGTCAATCGCTTCACCCCGGCGCAAAAGTCGCCTGAGATTTTCCGCGCGGTGTTTGTCGGCGCGCTGATCGAGCGCAAGGGTGTGCATCATCTGTTGCGGGCTTGGAAGAAGTTGAATCTGCCCAAGGCGGAGCTGGTTTTAGTGGGGAGCGCGCATGCGGAGATCGAGCCGTGGCTGCGGGAGTTTGGGGGGGCGAGTGTGAAGCTGGCGGGGTTTGTGCCGAAGGTGGAGGAGTGTTATCGGGCGGCCAGCGTGCATGTATTTCCATCCAGCTGCGAAGGCAGCGCGAAAGCCACTTATGAGGCGGCCGCCTGCGGGCTCCCGCAGATCACCACCCGGGAATCGGGCGACGTGGTGCAGGACGGGGTGAACGGGCTGGTCATTCCGGCCGAGAACCCCGACGCCATCGCCGCTGCGCTGGAGCAACTCTATAACGATCCCGATCTGCGCGCCCGGCTCGGGGCGGCCGGCCGGGAGCGGATGGTGTCGCAATTCACCTGGGAACATTTCGGGACCCGCCTGCTGGAGGCTTACGGCGCCACGCTGGCGATGAAGGCCCGGGGCGGCGCTCAGGCATGAAAATTCTCGCCCTGCAGCTCAAGCGCATTGGCGATCTGGTGCTGACGGCCCCGGCTTTGGCGGAGGTGCGGCGACGTTACCCCGAGGCGTCTGTCACCCTGGTGGTTGCGGACGCCGCCGCTGATTTGTTGCCGGCGTTTCCGACGATCGATGAGGGCTGGGTGTTTCGTCGGAAAGGCGCCAACGCCAGCTTTTGGAAAAAGCTGCTATTGAGCCGATTCGACGTCTGCCTGGATTTCACGGGCACGGATCGGTCGGCGGTGTGCGCGGTGCTGTCCAAGGCGTCGCAGCGAGTGGCTTTCCGAGGGATCAAAGAGGGGCGTTTTCGGGGATTGATCTACAACCGCTGGGTGGACTCGGCGGTGAGGGAGCAGCATACGGTGGATCATTTGTTGGCGATGCCCCTGCAGATTTTGGGGACAGGCACCTTCGGCGAGGAGAAG
>JAYTYG010000283.1:0-4286 GCA_043742585.1 Spartobacteria bacterium | reverse complement strand
GCTCCGGCGCCTTCTCCTTGCGTTGCTTTTCCACCCGCAACAACGACAAAACCACCTCAAACGACTCCTCCGGCCGCCTCTGCGCCCGCAGCGCCTTCGCCAGCAAATACCGGCATTCCGGGGCCGACGCATCATCAGGAAACTCCGCCAAAAACCTCTGCCCCAACTCCACCGCCCGCGCCAAATCCCCCTGCAAAAAATGACAGTGCGCTGTCTTAAAATAGACCCGCGCCTTTTCCGTCGGCGGCAAATCTATGCGAATCAGAAGATTCAAAAACTTAGATGCCTGCGCATAATCACCCGCCACAAGATAAGTCTCGGCGATCTCTATTTGGGCGCGCTGAGTCACGCCCTTGTATGCATCCAACCCCCGCGCGTTCACCTTCAACGCCGCATTTAGAACGCTATAGAACCTCGATATCGCACGCTGATGCGCCCCCATACTGCGATATAGCAATCCCACCTTTAACAGCAATTCCGGCGCATCCGGATCCTTGCTATAAAGTTCAGCCATTTTCTCGAAAATAGCGACAGCTTTGCCGTAAGCATGTTGTTTCTCATACGTCTCCCCAATCTCTTTCAACGCCTGCTTCTTGGCCGCTTCAGGCGCGGGCAGACTCACCAGCAACTCCAGAAAATGATCTGCCAATGGCCACTTATCCTTGTCTGCGGCCTCCCTCGCTAACCGCGCGTAACTGGATATCTCATTTACAATCCCGGCGGGCACCGGGTCGGGCTCATGCGCCTTAATATGAATATCCTCCGCCGCCTCTTCGCCAAAGCACAGCAGTCCAGTCATCGACAGCATCAGCGCAATCGCACGATGACACCCGCGAGACCTATTTCTGCTGATAAGTCGCTTTACTCTTAGGTAACTCATTGGGCAGCGCGGGCTGAAATATAGGATCAAAGAGATAGTTTCGCGTCACCGTCCGCCCCTCCGTGCTCCGGAAAAAATCCAGCACCTCATCCGGCACCCGGTTCAAATCCAACTCCCCATGCGGCGGCACAGGCGCATTATCAGGCACCGGATGCGCGGGCGCAACCGGCGCTGGCGCAGCCGGCGCGGGCTCAAGCTTCGGCGCAGGCACCACGGCAGAAATTGCCTCCACCTTGGGCGCCACAGGCGACGGAGGTGCCACTCGCTCAGGGCAATGCGGAGGCCCCGGCGCAAACCTCAAAGGCACTGGCCCCGTCGTCGCCAGATAACATTCCGGCCGGAAAACATAGGGATAAGTGCTCGACTGCTTAAACTGCTTACGCTCGACCACTGCGTCACCAGCCATTCCCATCCGAGGCACGATCACCAGGACCAACGCGGTGAGCTGTAAATATGGTGAACGTGGCATGACGCGAGTTACTTAGCAGAGTTCCTGCCACCGGCGGCCCCCGCCGCTCTTTAGGCAGATTTAATTCCGCCGACCGCCCCAAACGAGCCCGGCTTGGGAATTATGAATGATGAGTGAGGAAGATTCGGAGAACGCTGGGGCAGTTAAACCCGAAGGCTCCTCTTCCTTCATAACTCATAATTCCTCACAAACCTCACCGAAACCGAGACTAGAAATTTGCAAGCAGCCACGCAATTGATTGGGTCAGAATCACTTCCACTAATCGCGACCACTGATCGCGAGCGACTGAAGGGCTCGCACCTTACCGAAAGGTCCAGCCGCTTCGGTGGCTCTTTCAAACTGAGCCATCTCTGTGTTCTCTGCGGGTTTCATTTCCGGGGTTAGGTTCAATTACTGGAGCAACCGAAGCGCTGACTGCGTGCTGCTGTTGGCCTGCGCCAGCATCGCAGAACCCGCCTGCACCAGGATGTTATTACGCGCCAGGTGCGTAGACTCCGCCGCCACATCCACATCCACGATCCGACTCACCGCCGCCTCTAGGTTGGTCCGATTCATCGACAACATATCGGCTGAAAACAGCAATCGACTTGATTCCGCACCATTTTGCGCCCGCTGCGTCGCCACCGCCGCAATCGCAGTCGAAACAGCTCCCACTGACACCGCAGCTAGACCGGCCGCCCCGGTAATGGACGCCACGGATCCAGCTAGATCCGACTTGGTGATATTCATACTCTGTGCCCCGTCCTCCGAAGTAGACACCGCCAAAGTCATGCCAGTCGGGGAAAACATGCCAACCCCATTGAATGTATCCTGTGTCAGATTCACCAACTGGGACTTCAGCGCCGTAAACTCCGCGTCGTAGTTGGCAATGTCGGATGTGGTCTTGGTGACATCCGTCGATAACGTTTTAAGCTCGGCGATCCGCTCAAGCACTTTGCCGGACGTCTTTAACCCGCCATCCTGAGTTTGCAGAAAGGACATGGCGTTGCCGACATTCGAGGTGGCCGCATCCGTGCGCCGGATCGCCGCCTGCATCTTCATCGACACGGCCAAGCCGCCAGCGTCATCGGAGGACGTCGTGATTTTTGAACCGCTCGACAACCTGGCGAGACTCTTCTGGAGCATCGCATTGTTGTTATTGAGGTTCATTGAGGCCGTGGTGGCCGCTGTATTGGTATTGATCGTGAGACTCATAGTGTAATCTTTCGTTTTAATCCAAACCGACCTCAGAGGCGGGTGCTTGTCATTCGGCGGCTGTCACCACCGGCTGAAGCACTCGCTCCAACACTCCTGATATAGGCCGGCCACCAACCTTGCTTTAGATCTTTTTTCAAAAATCCAGAAGCGCCGCCTCTGCCCACTGCATCCGCGTCCCACAAGGCCAAATAAACACCCTGCGAAAGCCATACAGACAGCCAAGAATTAAAAAATTTAGACTACGAAATACTATTACATCATGAGTTAGATTACATCACTAACACCGGCGATTGCATATTGCGACCGACTGAACCCACCGCTCTATCCATCACTTTGTCACCGCCAAAAAACAACAGACGTATCCGAAACTGACTTCTTTCAATTATTCACATTTCTACGGCACATCTAACCCGGCACTACCTCCTGTCCATCGCCCAGCCGCCGCGGCCCGACAGGCAACCTGATTTCCAAAAGACTAATGCGCGGCCAATCAATCTATTTACGCCTCCAGACTGATGAAATTGAGAACTAGAACGCATAAATCACAACCATACAGGCCGCTCACAGCATCGACCTAGAGCGCTGTCGGTAAATTAACCACTGGCAAGCGACTCGCCAGCGCAGCCATTAGGCGCCCGCGTGACAAAATGGTCCACCGTGGCAGGTGCAGCTACAAATCTGATTTAAAGGGAACATTATTTGACTCCGCATTGTTCGACTGCGCGAGGACTGGCTGCCGATCCTTCGCTATTGCCCCCCCCAAGGGAGCTAGCCAAACACTTCCAGCAACCACTCACCCTCAGCCCCTGAGCGAGAGCCGCCCCTCCTTTCATATCACCAAGACAGCATTAGCCTCGCACTAGACTGCCGAACTCATTACTGAAGCAGACGCAACGCGGATTGAGCGCTGGAATTGGCCTGCGCCAACATCGCTGAGCCGGCCTGCACCAGAATGTTATTTCTGGCTAGATGCGTAGACTCCTGCGCCACGTCTACATCCACGATCCGACTGACTGCGCCCTCAAGGTTGGTCCGATTTGTCGTTAACATGTCTGCGGAAAACAGCAACCGACTTGATTCCGCACCGTTTTGCGCCCGTTGAGTCGCCAGATCCGAAATCGCGCTTGAGACATTTGATACAGTCAATGACGCCAATCCGGTAGCCCCCGAGATGGTAGCGATCGTGGTCGCCAGATCCGTTTTAGTAATGTTCATGCTCTGCGCCCCGTCCTCGGACGTATTCACACTCGCGGTTGTGCCGGCTGCGCCGAACATCGCTACTCCGTTGAATTTATCCTGAGTGAGATTCACCAACTGCGCCTTGAGGGCGGTGAATTCCGCATCGTAGTTCGCCACGTCAGATGTGGTTTTCGTAACGTCTGTGGAGAGCGTTTTAAGCTCTGCAATACGCTCGAGAACTTTACCGGCTGTTTTCAGACCGCCATCCTGGGTTTGCAGGAAGGACATCGCATTACCTACGTTATTACTGGTCGCATCGGTGCGGCGGATGGCCGCCTGCATTTTCATCGATACAGCCAAACCACCGGCATCATCGGATGAAGCGGTGATCTTCGAACCACTAGACAACCTGGCAAGGCTCTTTTGGAGCATCGAATTGTTGACATTGAGATTCATCGAGGCGGTGCTCGCTGCCGTATTTGTATTAATCGTGAGACTCATATCTAAATTGCCTTTCTTGGACCAAACAATGCAACGTCCGTGTTGCTAACGAGCTGATTT
>JAYTYG010000282.1:0-4142 GCA_043742585.1 Spartobacteria bacterium | reverse complement strand
GACGGTTCCCAGGGTAGCTCGTTCCTCGCAACCCTGGGCTGGAGGGCTTAACGCCTTTGGCGTAGCTGATTTGTTGACTGTGCTTTATGTTAGGACCTGCACTTTCCAATAATAAAGTTAGATGTCGCAGCCCTGCGCAGACAGCTTTGGACTGCCATCTGCGGGCGCTATTCTTCATTGGAGAAGATCGCCTGCAGCGTGTTGAGGTCGTGTCTTTTGGAGAAACTTTGGAAGTTCTCCGTCCCCTGTCTGTGCCGGAGATAGCCGCGCAACATCTTCTCCAAGGTGAGCTTTAGATCTTCAAATGCCACCCCGGTGAACACCTGGCGGCCCACCGCCTGTTGCGCCCCGAACCCGCCGCCGACAAACACGTGGTAGCCTTCCACGCTTTCTCCGGCGACCTTGGTTTTGGTGCCGAGAAGCCCGATATCGCCCATGTAATGCTGTGCACAGGAGTTGGGACAGCCGGTGAGATGGATGTTCACAGGCTGATCCAGCGTCAGCTTCTTCTCCAAATAATCCGCCAACGCCGCCGCATGCGTTTTGGTGTTGGTTTGCGCGAATTTGCAGAAGGCATTGCCAGTGCATGCTATCAGGCCGCCCCGCAGACTCGATTGCTGGGTGTCGAACCCGAGTTTCTTGAGCGCCTTTTTGACCGTCTCGACATAGGCATCGCTGACGTTTGGGATGATGAAATTCTGCCAAACTGTCAGTCGGATTTCTCCCGTTCCATAGAGATCAGCTATCTCCGCGACTCGGAGCATTTGTTTCGGAGTCATCTGGCCGACTGGCACCGCCACGCCTATATAGTTTAGGCCCGGTTGTTTCTGCGGATGCACGCCTATATGCGAGTGCGCAATTTTCTGACTGGGATATTCCAAGGCGCCGGGTTCGAGCGGTGCGCGGTTCAGTTCATACCCAAGTAACTTCTCCGTTTCCGCCAGATACTGTTCCAAACTCCAGCTTTCCAGCAGATGCTTGAGGCGCGCCTTTTTGCGGTCGCCCCGGTTGCCGTTGGCGATAAATACGCGCACCAGTGCGACGATGACTTTGTTGAGTTCCCCGGGTGGCACCAGCACGCCAAGATCCCGCGCAAATGCCTTGTGGCCAGTCGCTCCGCCCAGCGCCAGACGAAAGAATATGTCGTCGCCCACCCGGACAGCTTTTGCGCCGATATCGTTGGTGTCCTCCACGGTGCCGATCAAACCACCGCCGTCATAGGCGATGTTGAATTTTCTGGGCATGTCATAAAAGGAGCGATCATTGAGAATGATCTGCGCCAGCTCGTGGCAGAGCGGCATCGTGTCGAAGAGCTCCTGCGCGTCGATCCCGGCAGTCGGATTGGCGGTGATGTTGCGGATGTTGTCCGCGCCGGCGCCCCGCGTATGCAGGCCCACGCTTTGAATCCGTTGCAATAGCGCCGGCGCATCTTTCGGCTGGATGAGCCGGAGCTGGAAGTTGGCGCGGGTCGTGACCTGCACATAGCCCGTGGTGAGCTGTTGGGCGACGTGCGCGATTTCCCGGAGCTGAAAGGTCCGGAGTTGGCCCCCGGGAATCCTGAGCCGGGCCATGTAAGCTTCCTTGTTAGGCGTGAGGAAGAACAGGCCGTTCCATTTGAATCGGAAGAGATCGTCTTTCTCCGGGGCTTTGTTGCCGACGGCATGATCCACGAGCTGTTGGTAAGCGTCCAGGGGATGGAGCTCCTTTTTGACGCGTTCCTCGAAAATTAGATCCTCATAGGACACAGCTTTCTCCGGCCGCGGCAGCGCCTCAGCATCGCTGAATCGGCTGCCCCTAGCGGCGATCCCGGCAAAGAAACCATTGAGATAGTTGGTCTGTTCGGGCGTAAAGCTTTCGCCGTTGATGGTGGGAATGGGAAGAGACTCGGTGCTCATAGCTGTATGTTGAAAATGGGGTTTGCCGGGGGCTGCCGATTAATAGACGTCGCGCTGATAGCGCTTATCGGTTTTGAGCTTGGTAATATATTCCACGGCGCCTTCCGCACTTAGGCCGCCCTCGGTTTGCGCGATGCTATGCAGCGCCGCATCCACATCCTTGGCCATCCGGCTCGCGTCTCCGCAGACATAAAAATGCGCGCCGTCCTGCAGCCAGGCCCACAGCTCGCCCGCGTTTTCCAACATCCGCGTCTGCACATAGATCTTTTCCGCCTGGTCGCGAGAGAACGCCAAGTCGAGCCGGGTGAGATGGCCATCGGCGAGCATCGATTCCATTTCCTCCCGGTAAAGAAAGTCGGTCGCCCGTTTCTGGTCGCCAAAAAACAGCCAGTTTTTCCCAGTCGCAGCAGTCGCCCGTCGCTCATGGAGAAAGCCGCGAAATGGGGCGATGCCTGTGCCCGGCCCGACCATGATCATCGGCCGACTGGGATCGCTCGGTGGCCGGAACCCGTGGGATGTCTGGATAAAGACCGGGACAGGGCCGTGGGCGCGATCCGCGAGGAAAGTCGAGCAGACGCCTTTTCTGCTGCGGCCATGGGCTTCATAGCGGACCGCCGCGACAGTGAGATGGACCTGGCCTGAATGCGCTTTCGGGCTCGATGATATGGAATATAGGCGAGGCTGGATTTTCTTGAGCAACCCAACAAATTCAACCGCTTCAAATTTCGTGCTGGCCAGGCCGAGGACATCGATGATTTCACGGCCATAGAGATAGGCTTTGAGTTCCGCGCGCCGAGTGGCAGCTAGTAATTCCCGCAACACAGGTTCGCTGCTGCGTGCCGCAATGGCAGCGAGCAAATCCGTGGATGGCCGCCCAATATCGTAATGCTGTAGCAGGGCGTTGCGCAGCGTGGTCTCCGCGCCGTCTTTGGCCGGAACAGCTTCCTCTCCGTCACAGCCCAGCGCTTGGAGCAGCGCGGATACGTGGTCGGGGCAGTTGGCGGGCACGACCCCGAGTGCGTCGCCTGCCTCGTAAGTGAGCCCGGAGTTTTCCAGTGAGATCTCAAAATGCCTCACTTCCTTGTCCGACCCCGCCGCGTTCAATAGGCGGTTGGTTAGTAACCGGGCAGGAAAGGGGTTTTTCTTCGAATACAAGGTGCCGCTCGGGGCCGACTCCTCCGCCTCTGCGCTGTCTGTCGACGGCTCCGCGATGGCGTCCCCGGTGGCTTCGGCCAATGCCGCCAGAACCGCTTCGCTCCAGGCTTTGGCGGGTTCCTCGTAGTCGACGTCGCAATCTGTGCGTAACAAAATCCGGCGCGCGCCGAGTTGCTCGAACCGTTCGTCGCACAGTTTTCCGAACTCGCAGAAAGCTGTATAATTGGTGTCACCCAACGCCAGCACCGAGAAGTTTAGGTTCGGGAGTTGTGGGGCGTCGTCGCTTTTTAGATAGGACCAAAAAGCCTGGGCATTATCGGGCGGCTCGCCGTCGCCGTAAGTGCTGGTGATGAGCAGGACATTGGTTTCCTTGGTCCACTCCACGCTTTGGAACTTGTCCATGCAGATCAGGCGCGGCTCAAATCCGCGTTTCCGGGCTGCTGTACCTGTCTTTTTCGCCAAGCCTTCCGCGGTCCCGGTTTGGCTGCCAAAGAGGATGGCCAGTGGTTTTAGCGGCGCGGCCGGGAGCGCGCTGAGCCCCGCTGTAAAGTCAGCATTGGCATCGCTAAATGCCCCGGCCAGATAGCCGTTTAGCCAAAGCCTCTGCTCCGCGGTAAAGGGCGCGTTATCGGGTATGAATGGGATGCGGTTCATCTTTGCGTATAGATTCGGCTGAGCAGATAGATTGTGGTGGCCAGGAAAACCCAAAAGCCGATCTTATAGAATAGTGCGGGGTCGCGCTCGAACAGCGGTTGCCCGGGGAGATAGAACGGCTCGACTTTGGCCGGGTTTGTCAGGTCGAAAGCGATCTCGGAGTAGTGCTGGTAGCGCCGCCGCGGCTCGATCGCTGTGGCTCTCAGTAACACCGATTCCAACCAGCGCGGCATGTTGGGGTTAAGCCGGCTCGGCCGTTTTCCAGGCGTAAAGTGCGGGGTTTGGAAGCGCTCGATTTCTCCATACGGCAAGGTGCCCGTGAGCGCCTGGAAGAGCGTGGCCCCGATCGCAAAAATCTCGGTGCGTTCTGAAATCGGGGCCGACTCGAAGCGTTCAGGAGCCAGGTAACTCGCGGTGCCGGCGCGCGAGGTGACGGAG
>JAYTYG010000281.1:0-2737 GCA_043742585.1 Spartobacteria bacterium | reverse complement strand
TGGTCGCTCCATGTGCCGCCGCTCACCTGAAATTCCACGGGGTCTTTCGACTGCGCAAACTCGTGGCACTCGCTTGCTTCGCTCAAGACGACCTCGCTTTTTCGAAGGCGCTGCTCCTCGCTGCTCCTCGCTGCTGGTTGCCGCTGCTTACTGCTCCTCGCTGCTCATTTCTGGGCTCGCTCCTAACAAAAACATCAATAGCTTCCCTCGCTCCCCATGAGAACCACCTTGCCACGCCTCCTTTCATTTATCCTGCTCGCGGGCGCTCCATTGATCTCGGGCTACGCCACCGAACGCACCGAGGCACTCAACCGCCGGCAGGATGGCATCGATTCGCACTCTGCGGCGCGGGCGGAGCGCCAGAAGATCCGCAGCGACCGCGCAGACGCGAGGTCCGCAGCGCACTTCGACGCCATGTAATCGGGCCGGGCTTTAGCCCTGGCACGTTTTTTTCAGAAGCGCGATTTGAGCACGCTCTTTGCCCGTTATCATGATCTGATCGTCGAAGTCTCCGCCGCCAATAACACGCGCGACGCACTCACCAAAGCTAAAGCATTATAGCCATGAATCCCCGAATCACCCAATTCTCGCTCGCCGTCACCACCTGCGCCCTGGTGGGCTGCGCCTCGTATTCAAAGGTCAGCGAGAAGCGGCCATTGTATCAACCCGGCCGCGCGATTGGCGCGCTGGGGCACGCCGAGCAGCAGATCGTCAATGCGATGCTGCATGATCGGCGCGAGCCGCTCGCGGCCTTGGCCGGCTTCATCTCCGCTGCGGAGACTTCCGCCAAACTGCTGCAAAAAAATCCGCACGATGCGCAGGCGCAGCGCGACTACAACTTTGCCGTCGGCCGCATGATGCAGACCATCCGCGACGCCAAGCTCGACCCGTGGACGCAACCGCTGCGGGTACCGTCGAGCGGCGGCGATTACGTGCTCAGCCACAAACCCGATCCGCGACCGCTGTGGAATCCGGCGTTATACACGTTCACGCCGGCTGACCAGTTCGACGTCAGCGGCACCTACGTCACCGAGCACACCACACGCGCGGGGATTGGTGCCCCGATGGTCGCCATCGGCCGGAACATCAACAAAGATGCCAAGGCCCGCTTCACCGCATCGCGCACGTATTACGGCGTCACCGCTGTCGCGCGCTTCGAGGGTCGGCGCTGCGTGCTATCCTTCGAGGATCCGCTGGCGGCCGAGACCACCCGCTTCAACGGGCGCAGCTACCCGCTCGGCGCGGACTTCACGGTGCCCATCGCGGTGATGCTGGCCAGCAACGACCCGAAGAAATTCGAAATCATGCGGGTGCTCCGCCCGGCGCAGTATGCGGAGACGGCCCGGATCATCGCGATGCAGCCCTACGACCCGAACCGGGCGGTGGTGCTGTTCGTGCACGGGTTGCTGGATTCGCAGGCGACCTGGACGCCGATGATCAATCATCTGCGCGGCGACGAAGACATCCGGCGCAAATACCAGTTCTGGTTCTATAGCTATCCCAGCGGCTATCCCTATCCGTATTCCGCCGCGATCCTGCGGCACGAATTGGACGCGGTGAAGAAGAAGTTTCCGCTGCGCAAACCCATGGTCGTCGTCGCCCACAGCATGGGCGGCTGCATCAGTCGGCTGCTCATCACTGACACCGGGGATAAAGTCTGGACGGAAATCTTTCACAAAACTCCGGCGCAAACGTTCGTGTCACCCAAGACCAAGGCGCTTCTGACCGATTCGATCATCTTCAAACATCGGCCCGAAGTGGGGCGCGTGGTGTTTATCGCATCGCCGTTAAAGGGGAGCGATCTGGCGACGAACTGGGTGGGTCGGCTCGGCTCAATGCTCGTGAAGTCCCCGATCACCCTGCTCAAGGCCGGCGTCGATCTGCAAAAAGTGATCACGTTTCAGCCCGGCGATCTGAAGATCAAAGGCATGCCGAACAGCGTCGACACGCTCGCGCCGAACAACCGCTTTGTGAAAGCCATCAACACCATCCCGGTGACGCCTGGTATTCCCTACCACGTCATCTGCGGCGACCGCGGCATAGGCGACGCGCCGAAGTCCACGGACGGGTTCGTGCCATATTGGAGTTCGCACATGGAGGGCGCGAAATCGGAGTTGATCGTGCCCTCCGGGCATAGCGCGCACCAAAACCCGACGGCCATTGAGGAAGTGCAGCGGATTCTCAAGCTCCCACCCCCCGGAGATGAAAGCCGCAGAGAACACAAAGAGCACAGAGATTCTCGGGGTTTCTAAGGCGCTGCGAGGTGACGCGTGGCTGGGCGGCTATCGCGTCTCAGGAAAGTAATGCGCGTTTGGCGGCGTGGTCGAACCCAGAACCTATGAGAGCATACGGTCCTCCGTCAGGGCTTACGCATCGGAAATGACTACGGGAAATTACAGATCCTCCCATAAAGCACTGGAGGCAAAGCATTTACGCCAAAGGCGTTACGCCCTCCAGCCCAGGGTTGCGAGGAACGAGCTACCCTGGGAACCGTCGAAGAAGAGGGTCCAACCCCAACGTGGGTTGCGCCCGGGATCGTCCTTTGGCGGAACCGCGTTGCGGTTCGATCCGCTCGGGCGCAGTCCCAGGGTAGGCCCGCAGCGGGCCAACCCTGGGCTGAGGACGTAATCCCGTTGGGATATTTCCAATCCCGTTGGGATATATGAGGACCTGCTATTACAGAGAGATTTAGATGCGTAAGCCCTGAGCCCGGGACGAGCAGTCGAGGCGACACGTT
>JAYTYG010000280.1:0-3107 GCA_043742585.1 Spartobacteria bacterium | reverse complement strand
GAGAACGCAGGTGCCGTTAATCCCGAAGGTTTCTTTTCCTGCTTCATTCATAATTCATCATTCATCCTTCATAATTCCTCTAACCGTCCCGGTGATGACTTGGCTCTGCTGGACGATTTGCTCGACGGCTTCGGTGATCTCATACGTGCCTTTGCCGCATGTGGGCACGAAGAATGAATGCGTGTGCGCTTTGAATATCCCGGGTTTTTATCCGTAACGCGCGCAATGAACAGGCCGCGATATTCTTTAGCTGTAAAGCGCCTCCACCAGGCGCAGCGATTTCGGATTGGGTAATACACCCGTCTCCATCTGGTTCATGACATACGCAAAGCTCAGCCCCTGCTCCGGATCCGCGAACCCGTGGCTGCCGCCGGCGCCCGGGTGCCCAAAGGCGCTCGCGGAAGCCCCGAAGGTGTGCCGCTTTTTGGCGCCGTCCGGCCCGATGGGATCGCGCATGAACCCGGCGGAGAAAGCGCTGTCTATTTGTAAAATAAGATCCCGACCCTGGCTGAGTGTCCGGCTCATTTGCGCGAGCGTGGACGTCTCGAAATAGGTGCGTCCGTCCCAAGTGCCGCCCTGGGCCAGCATGGCATAGAGTTTGGCCAGGGCTGAGGCCGTGCCGATGCCTCCAAACGCCGGGAGCGAAGCCGTTCTGGCTTCGGGCGTATTCATCCCGGCGATGCTGTGCAGGCCGTGCGGCGACGCAAAGGCCCGGGCCGTGAGGGAGTTGGCCGTGAGGAAGGCCGTGTAGAAATCGTCGCCCTTGGGCGGTCCGCCGCGCGCGGGAAAAATCGGGGCCACGTCCTGCGCCGGGTCCGCCCCGATCCAGAAGTCGAGCCCGAGGGGTTGGGCAAAGTTTTCCCGCCAATATTGGCCTAGGGAAATGTCGCCCGAAATCCGGCGCACGATTTCATCGAGCAAAAAGCCGAAGGTCCGCGGATGGTATCCGTGCGCGGTGCCGGGCGGCCAATTGGGCGGCTCCTGGGCGAGCGCGGCGGCGACCGCTGCGTGGTCCAGCACAGGCACGCGTTGGGAGAGCGCCGCGAGCCCGGCTTGATGCGAGAGTATTTGCGCCAGGGTGACCGTTGCCTTGTCGGCCGCAGCAAACTCCGGCCAGTGGCTGGCGACGGTCGAGGACAGGGCGATGCCTTTCTTCTCGCAAAGATGCAGCACGCAGGCTGCCGCAGGGCCTTTGGTCGCTGACCACAGTAATACCGCAGTGTCCCGGGTCCACGGCTGCGTTTCCTGACGGTCGCGGTAGCCGCCGGCG
Source organism: Spartobacteria bacterium (assembly GCA_043742585.1). GTDB lineage: Bacteria > Verrucomicrobiota > Verrucomicrobiia > Chthoniobacterales > Chthoniobacteraceae > CAIURC01. The sequence goes on along the minus strand of JAYTYG010000280.1, from coordinate 1,837 downwards.
AGGCTCAGGATCTCTTCGCCGTGCAGATACACCGAGACCGATGCGCCGAGTTCCCCATGGCTGCCGAAGTTCTCCTCAAAGAGCTCCCGCACAAGCGCGCACCTGGACCGGATGCGCTCGGAGTTAGTTTGACCCACGGGTTTTCATCCTAATTTAACCGCAAAGAACACAAAGAACACAAAGGATATAGAGATTATAAATTAAAATATTCTTTGTGTTCTTTGTGCTCTCAGAGGCTTCCATTTCCGGAAGGAACGATCAGTTAGCCGCAAAGAACGCAAAGATGCCTGCGATTAAATTTAAGATATTCTTTGTGTTATCTGTGGCTTTTCAGATCCGTGAGGAGAGATCATTTGATCGCAAAGAACACAAAGATGTCTGAGATTAAAATTTAAGGTCTTCTTTGTGCTCTTTGTGTTCTCTGTGGCTATCCCTTCCGGAGCGCGGCCAAATCGGGATCTGTCTTTGCGAAATCGCGAAATTGCTTGTCGAGTTCGATGCTTTTTTCCAGGTGCGCGCGGGCGACGTCGAGCTGGCCGAGCTGGCATTCGTAACAAGCCAGGTTGTAATGAAACGTGGGCTCCCGATGCAGGGAGTCTGGGCCGTTGAGGAGGAAATCGCGGGCATCGGCGGAGCGGCCCAACTCGTGGAGGCAATAGGCGGCATGGATGAAGCCGGTGGGCCGCAGGGGATCTTTGCGGCAGAGTTCGCGACTGGCGGTGAGCGCGTTTTTCCAGCGCTTGGCCTGCATGAGAATCACCACGCGCAGCTCAATGGTGCTCGGAGAGCCGCGCACCTCTTCGGGCAGGGAATCGAGTTCGTTGAGCGCGTCCTCAAACATCCCAAGTTCGCAATAACCTTGAGCGGCCAGCAGCGTGCGTTGTTCGTCCATCGGGAGCGGGTTCAAATTTAGCCGAGAAGCGCTTCCAATTCCTCCACGCGCTGCGCGAAAAGCCGCAAGGTGGCTTCGATGGGCGCCGGACTCGACATGTCCACCCCGGCCGCCGCGAGCGTGGGCAGCGGGAAATTTGCGCCGCCGCTTTTCAGGAAACCCAGGTAACGGTCCAGGCTTCCGCCGCCGAGCAACTGTTGGGCGAGACTGACCGCAGCGCTCAGGCCGGTGGCATATTTGTAGACGTAAAAGGCGCTGTAGAAATGCGGGATCCGCAGGCACTCGAGTTCGAGCTCTTTGTCCAGCACCACGTCGGGCCCGAAATACACCTCCAACAGGCCCCGGTAGGTTTTGCGGAATGTCTCCAGGGTGAGCGGTTCGCCGGCTTCTTCCATGGCGTGAATGAGTTTTTCGAACTCTGCAAACATGGTCTGCCGATAGACCGTGCCGCGGATATCATCGATCTGGCGACTGATGAGATAGGCGCGCATCTGGCGGTCGTCAGTGAGCTTGAGCAGATGATGAGTGAGGAGCTCTTCGTTGAACGTGGAAGCGACTTCGGCGAGGAAGATTGGGTAGTTATAATCCTGAAAACTTTGTTCACGCTGCGCATACCAGCTATGCATCGAATGCCCAGCTTCATGGGCCAGCGTATAGATATCGGAGAAGACGTCCTCCTTGTAGTTCATCATCATGAAAGGCGGGTTGCCATAGCTGGATGAACTAAACGCGCCGCTGCGTTTTCCTTTGTTTTCGTAACGGTCGCACCAGCGCCCCTTGCGCAGCCCTGCGCCCAGGATCTCACAATACTCCGAGCCCAGCGGATGCAGGGCGTCGATGACTTTTTCGATGGCTTCATCGAAGGAAACCCGGCTTTGCACATTTCCGACAATGGGCACATAGGTGTCGTAAGGATGAATCTCGGACAGTTTGAGCACGCGCTTG
>JAYTYG010000279.1:0-5866 GCA_043742585.1 Spartobacteria bacterium | reverse complement strand
GCCTGCCGCGCTAGGGCTAATGAAGGATAAATGAAGCGACGCCTTCGACTTTAACCGCACCTGGGCACTCCAAAGCTTTATCATTCATAACTGCCGCATGCCCCACCCCAGGGCGAAGAGCGCTGCGCTCCACGTGACCATGCAGATGCCCCACCAGATACCCCACAGGCCCCAACCGAGGGTAAAGGCGAGCGTGTGATACACGACCAGCGGCGCGGCAATTTGGCGGTAAATGCCCATCCAGAGTCCGTAGAGGGGGCGCTTGATGCCCTGCATCGCGAAGACCGTGACGAAAAGTATGGGATACGCGGCGAGCGTGAGCGAAGCGCTGAGCAGGTAGTCGCGCCCATGGCCGATGACGACGGGGTCCTTGGTGAAAATCGCCAGCGCCGGTTCGCGCAGGAGCCACAGGAGCAGGCCGCCGAAGAACATGAGGCCCGACCCGTACTTCACGTTCGTGACCCACGCCTCTCTCACGCGGTGAGGGAGACCCGCGCCGTGATTCTGCCCGACGATGCTGAGCACCGCGACGTTCAGTCCGATGGCTGGCATGAGGACAATCTGCTCGATGCGGGTCGCGATGCCGCTGGCGGCGACCGCTTCCTTGCCAAAGTGCTTCACGAACCAGGTGATGACGAAGACGCCGAGCGCGACGGTGAGCATGTTTAGCGCTGCGGGCACCGCCTGTCCGGCGATGCGCCGGAGGACGGCGGGCGCGGGGCGTAAGTCGCCGCGCCCCAGCCCGCGCAGGAGTTCCATTTTCAACAAGCACGACCCGAGATAGACGCCGCCGCCGATCTGCACGAGCACGGTGGCGAGCGCGATGCCGCCCACCCCCATCGCGGGCAGGCCGAACAGGCCCCACATTAGGACGGGGTTCAGCGCGATGTTTGCGGCGAAGCCGGCGATGAGGAAATTCCGGTAGGCGCGCGTGTCGCCCTGCGCGGAGAGCGCGGAGTTCATCACCATCGGCAGCAGATAGAAGACGCCGCCCGCTAGGGTGACATTCATAAAGGTGAGCACGGTGCGCAGGTAACCGCCCTCCGCGCCGAGCAGGCGGAAAAGCGACGGCGCGGCGAACCAGCCCGCGATCGACAGCACCACACCTCCGATGACGGCGAAGACAAGCGACTGCGCGAAGACGCGACGCGCCTCCGGGGCGTCGCCGGCGCCGAGGGCATTCGCCATGAGCGCTGTGGTGCCCTGGCTGAGTCCGCTGCCGACGGCAATGATGATGAAGAACACGGGGAACGAGAGCGACAGCGCCGCGAGCGCGTCCGTGCCGAGCCAGCCCGCGCAAAGCGTGTCCACGACATTGAACATCGTGTTGAAAAACATCCCGACGCTTATCGGCAAAGCAATCCGCCAAGTGAGCTGGGAAATCGGATCGGTCGTGAGCGACATCGTCTGTTTCATCGGGGGAAAAAGGAAAAGAGGGGAAAGGGAGCGGGGGCACCGAGCAATTTCTGACAATCGTCGCCACAGAGCGGCTTCGCAATCGTTGAGCTTACGCTGGCAGCGTGCGATTTTACCTAGGAGTCTGTCGGACTTAGGCCGTTTTTGGCCAAAACAGGCACTTTCCGACCATGGCAATGCCCCTAAAACACAATAAAAACGCGATAGCGGGGGCATCCTGGAGCGTCGCGTTTCATACGTATGCGTAAGTCCGACAGACTCCTAGGGCCATGTTCATCGGAATTATGAATTATGAATGATGAAGGTTCGGAGGGCGCAGGTGTCGTTAAGCCCGAAGGCTTCTCTTCATTCATACTTCATCCTTCATAACTCAGAATGCGCCGACGTTGACAGGGAGCGACGCGCCATCAATGATCCGCGCCCTTTTCAATGGCCCTCATCGTCCAAAAATACGGCGGCACTTCGGTTGGCAATCCTGAACGCATTCTCAATGTCGCCCGGCGCGTCATCGCGAGCAAAGACGCAGGCAATCGCGTCGTGGTCGTGGTCTCCGCGATGAGCGGCGTCACCGACTCGCTCATCCAGCTCGCCAATCAGGTCTCGCCCCGCCCCTCCGAGCGTGAGATGGACGTGCTGCTTTCCACCGGCGAACAGACCACCATCGCCCTCACCGCCATGGCCATCCACGCCCTCGGCCGCAAAGCCGTGTCGCTCACAGGCGCTCAGGCCGGCATCATCACCGACGGCGTCCATACCCGGGCCAAGATCGCCAATCTTACCCCCAAACAAATCCACGCATCCCTCGACGAAGGTAACATCGTCATCGTGGCCGGGTTCCAAGGGGAAACCAGCAACCGCGAAATCACCACCCTAGGCCGGGGCGGAAGCGACCTGACGGCCATCGCCATCGCCTCCGCCATTCAGGCCGACCTTTGCCAGATCTTCACCGACGTCGACGGCGTCTACACCTGCGATCCGCGCATTGTCCCGAACGCGAAAAAAATCGACGAAATCTGTTACGACGAAATGCTTGAGATGGCTTCGAGCGGCTCGAAAGTCATGCAATCGCGCTCGGTGGAATTCGCGAAGAAATTTGGCGTCCTCTTTGAGGTGCGCAGCAGCTTCAACTCCAACCCCGGCACACTCGTCAAAGAAGAAACCATGAATATGGAAAACGTCGTCGTCCGCGGCATCAGCGTGGAAAAGAACCAGGCCAAAGTCACCATCACCAACGTCCCTGACCGGCCGGGTACAGCCGCCAAGATCTTCACCACCTTGGCTGGGACAGGGATCATCATCGACATGATCCTGCAGAACGTGAGCACTGCGGGCACGACAGACGTTTCATTTACGCTCAACAAAGATGAATTAGCCAAAGCCCAGGAAGCGCTGCAAAGCGTGCTCGTGGAAATCGGGGCCAAAGAACTCATCGCAAGGAGCGGCATCGCCAAGCTCAGCGTGGTGGGCATCGGCATGCGCTCCCACAGCGGCGTTGCGGCCAAGCTTTTCGAGGCCCTGAGCACTGCGGAGATCAACATCCAGATGATCTCCACCAGCGAGATCAAAACCGCCGTCATCATCGAAGAATCCAGGCTCAGCGAAGCCGCCAACGTCGTCCACAACGCCTTCGGTCTCGGCGACCCCGACGCCGCCGAAATTTCATAACGCGGTGGGGCGGTGGGCGGTGGGCGGTGGGCGGTGGGGAGTGGGGCGGTGGGGGCCGAAGGTGACTTAGCCGCATAGAGCGCGGCAACGGCATTCAGCACAGCGCACCGACAGAGCCGAGGCGCAACCCGCCCCTAAAGAGCCCCGGCCAAACACGCGGCGCGTGGCTGCTGCGGCACAAGATTGAGCTCCTCCAAGAGCGACCGATCCTCATCCACCCCGGGATTCTGGGCGGTCAGCAATTTGTCGCCGTAAAAAATCGAATTGGCGCCCCCGAAAAAGCAAAGGGCCTGGCCCTCGCGCGAGAGCCGGGTGCGACCGGCGCTCAGGCGCACCTTGGCTTTGGGCAAGGCGATGCGGGTCACCGCGATCAAGCGCACGAGCTCGAAGACGTCCACGGGCGGCTGCCCTTCCAGAGGCGTCCCCGGCATCGCCATCAAACAGTTGATCGGCACGCTTTCCGGCGCGGGATCGAAATTCGTGAGCACCTCCAGCATCGCCAGGCGGTCGGAAATGGTTTCGCCCATGCCGATGATCCCGCCGCAGCAGACATCCATCCCGGCTTTTTGCACCGCCGAAATGGTGTCGAGCCGGTCCTGAAACGTATGACTTGTCACCACCTCGGGATAGAATTCTGGGGAGGTATCGATGTTATGATTGTAGGCGGTGACACCGGCTTCCTTGAGCTTGCGGGCTTCCGGCAGAGAAAGCTGACCCAAGGTCACGCACACTTCCATCCCCAGCTTGGAGACTTCGCGGATGGTCCCCAGCACTTGCTCAAATTTCGCGTCGCCCTCGCGCACGCCTTTCCAAGCAGCCCCCATGCAGAAGCGAGTGGAGCCGTTTTCCCGGGCGCGCTGGGCCACCGCGAGGATGTCGTCGGTCTCCATGAGGCGGCCGGCCTTGACGTCGGTCTTATAGCGCGAGCTCTGGGCGCAATACCCGCAGTCCTCCGAGCACCCGCCGGTCTTGATACTGAGCAATGTGCAAAGCTGCACCTCCCCTCCGGTCCAATGCGCCAGATAGGCGTTTCGGGCCTGTTGGAGGAGGTCAAAAAATGGCAGTTCGTAAAGGGATTGGAGCTCGGCAAGTTTCATCGGCGTAAAGAGTCAAAGACGGATTGGGGTCGCGGGCCAAGCGAATACGGATTTAACTCAGCGGCCCGGAACCGCAGAGCACGGCATCGGAAGGCCTCGCGCGACGCAGCGAAAGTGCAGGCCCGCTCATTCTATTCAAGCCGTCGCCCGCTATTCCTGCGCGGCATCGCGTGAGATCGGCTTCTGACTCCGGCTTAAAAATCTGTGTTAATCTGCGGCTAACTCAGCGGGTCCAAGTACCGCCGGGAGTCGAGATCACCGGCAGCTCATCCGTGAGGTATTGGGTCTTGCCGTTGGCCCCGATCATCGCCACGCCCGTAGCGGATTTAAACTTGCGACTCATGCTTTCGCCAGTGTGACAACTCCAGCTCTTCGCATAGGCGTCGTTGGTAAAAATACCGCGGTTGATTTTGTTCAACTCATCCTCATGCAACCAGACCTTGGAGGCACTATCGATGTCATTGGAATAGTCAAACATCCAACAAGCTTTGTTAGAGTGCCCAAAATACTCCAGGTCCGCTATCTTCACCGTCGCCCGCGGCCGTCCGCTGTTGAGATAATCGAGCAACTGCTGCGCGTGATCGAAGTAAACGAGTTTCACATGATAAGCGTCGCGCACCGAGGCGATGAAGCTCAGGAGATCCTTGCTGTCCTGCCGGCCGCGGCTCACGTAAGCGGGCCTGTAAACCAGCCAGGTGATTTGCGCGCTGGGGATCTGGGCCTGGATCTGCTCGATCCGGATCCGCGAGGCCCGCACGAAATTCATCCACCAATTGTCATGCGGCGCGGCCTTGAATTTTTCCCAGGCCCAGAGCGATACGCCGCCGGTGATAATCACGTATTCGCGATTGGGATTGATGGCGACCGCCGCAGGCGCGGCGGCGGCAGGCTCAGCAGACTGGCAAGTCACACTGAGGACAAAATTCAAAGCGGCGATGGCGAGCAGGAACAATCTCATACGGGCGCGGACGATTGACGAAAAGCTCCCCCGAGACAAGGCGCTCTTGAATTATGAAGGATGAATTATGAATTATGAGTAGGGGATTAGGAGAGACCTTCGCGATCAACGCCGCCCGCAGTTTCCCATCCAGCACTCAGCACTCAGCATTCAGCACTCATAATTCATAATTCATCCTTCATCCTTCATAACTCACCCAGCTCCCCCGAGACAAAGCGCTCTGGAATTATGAAGGATGAATTATGAGTAAGGGATTATGAATGAAGAATGAGGAATGAAGAGAGACCGTCGGAATCAACGGCGCCTGCGGTTTCCCATTCATAATTCATACTTCATCCTTCATAATTCCTCACACGCCCTCCCCTGCTTTTTCCAGCGCGATCTCTTTGCAGCGCTTAAGATCCAGCTTGCCACTGGCCAGCACTGGGATGACCTCCACCAGGTGGACCTTTTTCGGGATCCAAAGATTGGGGAACCCCTCGGCGGCCAGCTTCTCGCGCAGGCTCGCCATGTCGATGTCGCGGATGGTCAATAGCACCAGCGCCTCGCCCTTGGCTTCATCGGGAATAGCCGTGAGCGAAATGATGCGCTCGTCACTGGGCAAATCGAGCAGCTCAAAAATCCGGGTCTCGATGGTCTCATGCGGCACCATCTCGCCTCCGATTTTCGAGAACCGCGACAGTCGGCCTTCGATGAAAAGAAAGCCGTCCTCATCAAACCGGCCCAGATC
>JAYTYG010000278.1:0-9425 GCA_043742585.1 Spartobacteria bacterium | reverse complement strand
GGAGGCGCGGAGGCGCGGAGGCGCGGAGAGACAGAATGGGATGAAAAAGCAGGGCGGCTAGGCGGGCTTGGGTGGTTTGTGGCTTGGGTAGTTTGCGGTTTGTGGACAGTTGTGGTCGGCGAGAATTGTGTTACGGAGGCGGGGTGTTGAGAGTTTGTTTGATATATAAGCGTTGCATGACTGCAATGCGATTGCATCGTTGTGGATTAACGCGCCGCGTGCCTGAACTAGTTGCGGCTCTGGTGATTACAACCTGCCGATGAATCGAGCCTTTAGTCCGCTGCCGGCGTGGCGCGCAGGAGATGAAAGGCCAGCAGGGTTTTGCGGGTGGAACGTTTGGCGGCGGCGGTGCGGACCGTTTCGATGTCGCCAGCGATGATGACGTTGCGTTTTGCCCGGGTAATCGCCGTATACAGCAGTTCCCGGGTGGCCATGGGACTCTCCTTTTGAGGCAAGACCACCAGCACGTCATCGAACTCGCTGCCTTGAGAGCGGTGGATGGTGATCGCCCAGGCCGGACTGTATTCGGGAAGTTTGGCCGTCGAAAACCCCTGCAGCTCTCCCTTGAGCGCCGGGAACCAGGCTTTGCTCACGCCCTCGGCGTCGGTGTGGATAACTCCCACAGAACCGTTGCGTAAACCGGTCTCCGGATCGTTTTGATTGATAATGATCGGCCGATTCCGGTGCAGCGTCGGGTGCCGGGAAAAATGGAGTTCGATCAGGGCGCTCGTGGCTTTCGAGCCGACAAACGATTCGCGTTGAGCGGTGAGAATGCAGACTTTGTCGAGGGCCGTGAGGGCGGCCTGCGGGCTGTCAGCGCCAGCCACCTGTTCAAGCGCGGTTCGGATCTGTTGTGGGAACGCTTCATATTGCCAGGCGCCTCCGGAGGTTTTTATCCAAAGCAGTCCGCTGTCGTTGCCGGGCTCGCCAGATTGCTGCAGCAAGTCGACCGCTGCGTCCGAATCGTAAGCCTCAATGGCCCGCGCGAAAGACAGGATGCCGGGCCGCTCCTTGAAGCGCCGGGCCTCGGTGAGATGCACATGGGACGCGGATAGTTGCGAACCCGCGAGTGCCGCTATCCGGGCCAATTCGCCGAAGACGTTGCCGTGACCGACGCTTTCGAGTTGGTTGGGATCTCCCAAAAGGATGAGCCGGATATTCTGGGGCAGCGCCGCCAGCAGTCCGCGCCAAAGTAACACATCCACCATCGAACATTCATCGACTATCAAAGCCTGAATCGGGAGCGGATTCGCGGCGCAAAAATGGCACCGGCCGGTGCCCGGATTGTAGCCAATGGTCGAGTGCAGAGTGGCGCTCGAGTCGGCCACTCGCTTGAGCGCATCGCTGGTGTCGCCAAACAGCGTAGGCGAATGCGACAGCGAGTCGCGCACGGCAGCTTTCATGCGGTCGGCGGCCTTGCCTGTGGGCGCTGCGAGTCGGATTTCGGAGGCGTTCATGCCGCTCTCCAAAAGCAGGGTGAGAATCCGCGTCAGCGCGTAAGTTTTGCCAGTGCCCGGGCCGCCGGTGATGAGGGTTAATCGGCGCGCCAGCGCGACCTGGGTGGCCTTGAACTGGCGGTCGTCAGGAGGCGCCCCGGGAAACAGGTCTCCGAGCCTTTTTGCATCGGCGGGCAAGCCGGTTTGCGCTTTGGCCAAATGCAGGAGGCGCGAGGCGATCTGGCGTTCTGCCTGAAAGAAATGCCAGCTCTGGAGGAAAGCGCCCTCCGCGCTTTCGACGATGACGAGCGGCTTGGGTGAAGGCTCGGCGCCGTCCAGGGGGACCAACGTGGCGGCGTTGCCCCAGTGCTGCGCGGCGACCGGAATCGGTGCGGCCAATTCGCAAGCTGTGTTGCCGTCGTCGTGCGCGGCCATCAAGCGCTGCACATGTGGGGCGGCGTGCTCGGGCAGCGACCAGCGGCGTTGCAGCCATTCGATGTCCGGCGAGATTATTTCGTGCATGTGAAGTCGGCTGGTTTGAAAAACAAAGAGTCGAGAGCCGCCAGTAGCGCCGGCTTGGGTTGGATGTGCAAAATGCCGTCGTCGGTCCCGGCGCGGACGGCCCGCAGGAAAATCAGCCAGGCCCCGGCGATGTGGATGTCGGGCCCGAGATAGCGCCGGAGTGCCACGAGATAGAGATGCGCTTGAAGCAGGTAATGACTTTGCATGGCGCACTCCATCAACGAGTCGCTTCCATACGCATCCAGCGAGGAGCCGAGCTTGTTGGTTTTCCAGTCGATGACGCCCCAGCTTTGTTCGTGGCAGGCGAGGCGATCCATAAATCCCTGGAGAAAACCTTGGAGCTCATTGCCACGCAGATTGGCCAGGATGGGCGCGTATTGGTGGGCCGCCGCGTCGCCGTGCTCGGTAAATGCCGCAGCCAGTAATTGCGGGGTGAGCACGCGATTGATCGGCAATTGAAAATGCCACTCGGAGGATTCCGCCAGCGGGCACGCTTCAGCCACCGTGCAGTTTAAGCCGGGCAGGATGGCTCCGCTCAATTGCGCCAGCATGCTCTCGACGCCTTTGGACAGCGATGGCCCATGCGCAGCAGCGGGAAGCGCGTAGCGTTGCAGGTGCAGTTCCACGGCGCCCGGGGCGGGCTCCCGAAAATCCCATTGCTCGATCCAGTCGTGAATCGCCGTGCCCATCAGCGCCCCGCCGCGCGCGCTCAAAAAGCCATTGCCAGCCGGGGCACCCGCTTCGTCGGGACGGGCGGCTGGCCGTGGGGGCGTGGGTTCGGATCCGCTGCGGGCATGCTTTTCGCGGGTGAGCGAAGAGAACGAGGTGATGCCCCACGGAGCGGGGACATCGGGTGCGGCCTGGGTCGCCAAGGCGGCCGATGAGGTCGCCGCAGGTTGCTCCCAAACCGAAGCGTCCTGCTCCGGGGGCGCACAGACATGGATGTGCGCACAGGCCATCGCCTCCAGAGCCTTCGTATGGGCGGCGGCGCGGTTGACGGCGTTGTCGGCTGCCGACCATGCCGCATACCCGGCGCAGGGTTGGTGGCGGAACAGCCAATCCAGCGCGCCGGCCGGGGCTTTGCCGGCGGCTTCACCGGCATAGATCCAGAGTCGGACTTTAGCCCGGGTCATGGCGACATAAGCCAAGCGGAGCCGGTCTTCGAGGGCGTTGCGGTGGAGCATTTGAGAAGCCACGGGATCATTCGCCAATTCCATATGCACCAGGCGCGCGGGCTGTCCGCTGACGCTAAGCTTTTGGACGCCGCCGGGGTTTTTGAACGACCAAAGGAATGGGCAAAAAACCAGGTTGTATTCCAACCCCTTGGCGGAATGCATGGTGACGATCTGGACCGCCTCGGCGTCGCTTTCCAAATGTTGTTGACGCTCATCGCTGGGGTGCTCGTCGGCCGAGGCCATCTCCTGGCTCAACCAGCGCAGCAGATGCTCGGGTTTGCGGCCCAGTTGCATGGAGGCTGTTTGCAGCAAGTCGGTGAGCTGTCGGAAATTTGTCACGCGCCGCTCCCCCAAGCGCGCGCGTGAGAGCCGCTGGGAGAGCTGGGTTTCGTGATCGATCGCGACCAGGGCCGGCGCGATGCCCTGGCGTTCCTGGATCTTCTGCCAGCGCTCAAAGGTGGCCAGCCACTGGTCGTCAAGCTCGCCATCCGCGCGGATTTTTCGCAGCGCCACATCATCAAGCCCCAGCAGTCGGGTGGCCAGTGCGGCAAAGCGCAGACCGGCGCGGCGGGGTTCATTGATGGCGCGCAGCAGCGTGAGTATTTCGGCGGCTTCCTCCGAGAGCATGATGTGGGAGCCGTGGGCAACGATGGCCGGCACTTTGCGCACATGGAGAGCGTCAGCGATAGCGGTCGCTTCATACCCCGCACTGACAAGCACCGCAAAGTCGCCCGGCCGCACCGCTCGGCGCTCCGAGTCGGGTGAGCCGCCAGGGCGCGTCGTCACCAGTTCTGCATGGTTCGCTAAAAGCCGGACGATTTCCGACGCCACGCGCGTCGCGATCTGGTCGAGGCGCTCCGAATTGTTTTTATAATCGTCCGCGTGCTCCTCGCGGGCCAGCCACACTGCCACACGCCCCGCGCAGGGTTCCCCGGCGTGATGCAGAACGGTGTCGTGGTTCAGCCCGGATTGCGCCGGGATAAATTCCAACCCGTCCTTGAGCAGCGAGTGAGCCGGAGCGAAAAAGCTGTTTACCGCCGCCACCAGCGGCCCGCAGGAACGGTAGGTTCTGTTGAGTCGAAACACCCGGTCGCCCGCGAGCGCTTTGGCTTCGAGATAGGTGCTCACGTCGGCGCCGCGAAATCCGTAGATGGCCTGCTTGGGATCGCCGATGAGCACCAGGCGATGCTCGGCCGGCTTGGGCTCGTTGGGCAACCCGAGGAACGCGTTCCTGAAAATCTCGAACTGTCGGGGATCGGTATCCTGAGATTCGTCGATCAGCGCGACCCGGTAACGGGCGCGGAGCCGGTCGGCGAGCGCGGGGCCTTTGGGCGAGCGCAAGGCGTCCCGCAGCGAGGTGACGAGGCCGTCGTAGGTGATCTGGCGATTGGCCTGCAACGCGGCTTGCGCAGTGCGCCGGATCCGCGTGGCGCAATGGTTGTGCCAATGCCAGAGCAGCAGTTTCAGCTCCCGAAGGATGACGGTGGCAGCTTCAACCGCTTTTAATTCGCTGGCTTCCTGCAGTAGCGCTTTCCCGATTTTCGATTGTTTATTGATCCACCCGCTCGCGCTGGAAATCGCCGTAACCGCCTCCAAGAATCCCGGGGCTTCGAGCGTTGTGGATTCACGCAGGCAGCGAACCATTTCTGTGCGATAAGCGGCGCCTTTGTCAGTGGCGTTCCATTTCGGCACCCGGTCGAAGAGTGACTGCAGCGCGTCGCAAGCGGCGTGATCAAACAGCGCCGGCGTGGCTTTAAGTTCTTCAAATGCGGCGTCGAAGTCGCGGCTGGGCGGGAGCGTTTCGGCGTCTTCCACGCTGAGCGCCACCTTGAAGAAATTGAGATCATCTGCAAGAGACCAATTGGAGGTCGAGGCGATCGCCGCGAGCGCCGGGTCGATGGCGATGCGTGTTTTCCAAAGGTCATAGAGTTCAGGCTCGATGAACTCGGTGGCGTCGGGCACCAGCTCGGGGATCGTCGGCAGCCCGCACAACGTGCCCTCGCTTTGCAGCGTGCGCTGGCAGAAGGAGTGGATGGTGGAGACCGCCAGCAGATCGATGTCGCGCAGCGCCTTGCGCAGGATCTCGGTGTGCTGCGGGCTATTGAATTTGTTCCGCAACCGGTGAACACCGTTAGCCTGCTGTTCCTCGTCAGTGGCGGCCGGAGAATCGAGCGTCTGGAGCACTTGCCTCACCCGCTCGGAGAGTTCGCGCGCGGCATCGTTGGTGAAAGTGACCAGTAGGATTTCGCCAAGGCACGAGGCGCTGCCTTCGAGCAGCAGCCGCGGCACCAGATGGCTGAGAGCGTAAGTTTTTCCCGTGCCGGCGCTGGCTTCAATAATCGAAAGCCCAGGCGGTAGATGGTTTTCTACAAAATCAAAATCGGAGTCCATGGATCGGCGAAGCAGCTTGGAAATGAGTGGAGGGAAATGGGCGCGGCGCGGGTGTTGTCGGCGCGGGTGTCATTGGCACGGGTGTCAGGGTTAGGACATCCATGCGGCAAGGGGCGTCGCGATGGCGCTGGCCCAGTAATCCCATTCGGCGCCGAATTCAAAGGGATCGCGATCGCGCCAGGCTGCGCGCGCAGCGGGCTCTAGGCCTTCGCCCTGCGGGCTATTTTTGAAGGCCTGTTTGTTCCACTCAATGCCGGCGGCATTGAGCGCCGCGTCTGGGTCGTGGTTCTCCGAGAATTTTTTCGCGTAACGCTGCGAGGTCGCCGGCGCGTAACAAAGCGGTCTCGATTGCCCTTGGATAAAGCCTGCGATCAACGCCGCTAGGATCGGCTCAGCCGCTTCGCGCGAAATAATCGGCAGCTCCTTGGCTGCTCCTTCCTCGATCGTGACTTCATCCAAAAGCTCTGTGGGTAGCGACAACTCCATGCAGGCCCCGGCCACCGCCTGGATCCACGGCGCCAAGTAATGATGGGGGTTGCCGAACTTGCCCACCCGGTAATCGAGCAGCGTTTGTTGCTCCCCGCAGGTCCGGAGCGTGCCGGTCAGCCGGTAAGCGCCGAGACCGAGTTCGAGCGGGATTTCAATCGGGGCCTTGCGTTTGACCTCAATGCCGAGCGCTTCGCTGAGGGTCCGCAACGTTTCCCAAAGATGGGTTCCTAGGACCGCCGGGGGCAGTTGGCGCTCCGCTCCTGCGAGGGCTTGAGTGAGCTCCAGCTTGCTCTCGCCAAAAGCGGTTTCTGCGAAGATCGCGTGTTTGATGGCCCAGGCTTCCAGCCCCGCGACGTGCAGCGGGGCGCGGTTGAGATCCTGATCGTTATCGTCTTCTCCTGGCAACGCGATGCCTTGGGCGCGCAGAAACGCCTTGGCTGGATCTTTCCAAAAGCTGACGAGTTGCCTCAACGAGATCTCCGTGCGCGGCTCGGTCGCGGCGTCGGCGCCTTTCCACAGCGGGCATTGCTCCCGAGCTTCTCCCAGAGCCAGCGCGGCGGCTATGGCCCCATTTTGCTGGTCAAATGAGGTCGGCAGCGATTCGGGGGGCGCCGCCGTTTGGAAATAATCGGACGCAAACGGTTGGAGTCGATGTTTTACAACCAGCGGGGTCGTCGGCGTGCCGGTCTCCCGGGCCACGCGCAGCAATTCGTCCACGCACGCGGAGAACGGCTCGGCTTTTCCCGTGCGCACGTTCTGCGTGCTGGCCGTGATGATCAGCCGCTCGGATGGCGTCAGCAGCGCGTCCAGGAATAGCTGCCGGTCGTCGATCCGCGGATTGCGATCCCAGGCTTTCGGAGCGAACTGGAGAAGATCCCAGTCGGGCACCCGGTTCTGCCTCGGGAACGTGCCTTCCTCCATGCCCACGATGGCCAGCACTCGGCACGGGATGTTCTGGAGCTGCTTGAATCGGCCAAAGGTGATCTTTCCTGAAACCAAAGTGCGCGCCCCGCCTTCGACGCACTCCTGTTGCAGCCAGTCCAGGATCGTCCCGCAATCCACCGGCACTTCGCACTGGAGTTCGGCCAGGAAATGCAGCAGCGGCTGGAGCTCGATCCGCGTTTCGGGATCGGACGAAAGCAGTTGATCGCAAGCGGTGCGCAGGCGGACGCTCCAGAGGGCCGGAGTCGTTTCGCTTTGCCAGTCCTGGAGCAGCTTGGCGAGCAGCGCGTGCCAGCGCAAAAACGTCTCCAGCAGCGCCGCGTTCTCGCTGAGCGCAGGCGCCACCGGTAGCACAAATTCGGCTCCTGGATATTGCACCTGCAGCTCGGTCCCAAACCAGCGCCCTGCAATCAGTCGGTCGCGGGCAAACTGCCAGGTGCCAACTTCGCCGGCGGCATCGGCTGCAAGACCGTGGGTTAAGCCCGAGTGCTTGATCCAGTCCCGGGCGCGGCTTTCATCGAGCTTTTGATCGACGATGCCGAGTGCGTCCTGAACCGCGCGCAGATGCAGGAGTTCCATGATTTCACTGGCTTCAAAGCGGCCCCGCCGGGCCATCTCCAAAAGAGCCAGCAAACCTTCACTGAGCGGGGCTTCTTCGGACGGTGGCAACTCGGTGAGCCGGACGGGCAGGGGCGTGGCGCCTTGCTCCAAGATCGCCGCCACCAGCGGCGCGTAGGTTTCCAGGGACGGCGTGATCACATGGATTTGTTCCGGCTGAAGATCCGGGATTTCACGAAAAGCCCGCAGCAATTCATCGCGCAGAGTTTCCATTTCGCGTCTTGGGCCGAAGCACGAATGCACCTGCAAACTGTTGTGCGCAAAGGAGCGCGAGTTGTCGGTGGGTGTCCGCAATTCGCGGATATCGGCCTGGATCTGCCCCAGCAGCGTCGTCGGACAAGCCTCCGGCTCGGGCGGTTCGTCGGGCCAATGGGTGTATTGTTCGTCGAGCGTGTTGCCCAACAGGAGAAAGGACCCCACGGCATGGCGCCCCATGGAAATGAGCAGCGGATGACCGTCGTGCATCGGTAGCTCTTCGGGATGCAGATCAGGCGCGGGTTGCCGCAGGGAGCGCAGTTCGCCGAGATAACCCATCGATGGCAGCACAATGTGGAGCCGCACGTCGCAGCCCGCTTTTCCCAGGAGCCCGAGCATTTGCGCGAGCAGCGGGTCGATGACGCCGCTGCCCATGACGAGGAGCTTTGGGAAGGCTGCGCGCAATCCCTGCAGGAACTCCTCATTGTCACACAGCCTTGCCAGTTCGATGGCCGGATGTCTTTCTTGGATTTTCGCCTGCAAACTCGTCCACAACTGCCGCTGCCACGTTTCATACCGCTGCGCTTCTGAATCGAGCGCGGGGGCTTTTGTATCCCATTTCTCAATCATCTCAGGCCGGAAATGGCCGTATTGGTCGAATCGGTCGGCGATCGTTTCCGCAAGCGCGAACCGGTCCCGGGTGGACGGATTTACGACGCCCAGCTCAGCCGCGTATTTTTCAATGTGCGGCAGGATCTGCCAGGTGAGCTGTGGCTTTGTCCAGGCCTCGGATTTTTTCGCGCCGGCCACGGCCAATGCACTTGCGATAAACGCCTGGGGCATCACGAAACTCAGGCCCATGCAGATCCCCCGTTTGCGGGCGATCTGGAATTGGAGCCAATCACTGAAGGGCAGCGAGGGCACAACCACCGACAGCGGGCGGGGGCCTGCGCTGTGGGGGGCTAATTCCGCGAGCAGGACGTGGACGAGTTGCTCCAGGCTTTGATGAGGGACGATGGGAACCAGGTTAGGCACGGCGTTGAAACTATAAGCCACTTCCGTTGATCGAAAGGAACTTTCGACGCCAACCGCGCAGCGCAAGTCTCCGCCCTCCTGTTACGCAAGTCCCCCGAGCCCGCCGCAGTCGGCACGATCGCCGTCGTCGCAGTTGCCGCAGTTGCCGCCGCAGTTGATTAGCGCGGCTGCGGCGGCTCCCCGGCCGAGTCGCAACAGCGCGCCAGCAGTGGCAGGGAATAACCGTCACAAACGGCGGTCATCTTGAGCGAAGGCCCGAGTTCCAAGAGGCCCGCAGTCGAAAGACCCCAAGGAACGTTCTGTCGCCGACCTCGACGGGACAACGCTCCAAAAAATACGGAATCCGGCGGCCCCGTCGCCAGCACCCAGCCCGGGGTCCCTCGGCTCCGACGCTCGTGGAGCTCGCGCCTGCGCTCGGGATGACCGGCGTTTATTGAGCTTTTTTACGGCGGTTGTTTTTGATCGTGGAGCTTTCGGCCAAAGCGCGCCCCTGGCCTTTAGCGGCAACGACTTCTGGAGTTTGGCTGTTTTCCCCAGCTGTGGCGGAGAACCGTAGGAGGACGGCGCTATCCTGTTGGACGTCCACGAAAAACTGGTCGAACTCCAGTCACAGGGATTGAGC
>JAYTYG010000277.1:0-4578 GCA_043742585.1 Spartobacteria bacterium | reverse complement strand
AGGGGAGGAAGGGATGGAAAAGGCGCAGGGTCTGCGCGAGCACGAAGTCGATAACGGCCAGGGTGTTGGCTTTGCGGGCGGGATCGCTGCCGTAAAGTGCGGCCTTGCTGGACTCGAGATACCAGTCGCAATATTCACTCCAGAAAAAGCGGTAGAGCGCATTGGCGGCATCGCTAAAGCGGTATTGTTCGAGGGCCAGAGTGACTTCGCTGATGGCGCCGTCGAGTCGGAGCAAAATCCATTGGTCATCGCTGGAGAGCAGGGCGGGCAGGATTTCGCCTTCGACCTCGCCGTTATGCATCTGACGGAACCGTGCGGCGTTCCAAAGCTTGGTGCAGAAGTTGCGGCCGAGTTCGACGTTCTTTTCGTCAAAGAGAATGTCCTGGCCGAGTGGCGCGCCGCGCATGACCCCGAAGCGCAAGGCGTCGGCGCCGAACGCGGCGATCAGATCCAGCGGGTCTGGTGAGTTGCCGAGACTTTTGGACATCTTACGCCCTTGTTTATCCCGGATGATGCCGGTGAAATAGACGTTCTTAAATGGCATTTGGCCCGGGTACTCGAACCCGGCCATGATCATTCGGGCGACCCAGAAGAAGATGATGTCTGGGCCGGTGACAAGATCGGTGGTGGGATAGAACTTGGCGAGGAGCTCTGTATTATCGGGCCAACCCATGGTGGCAAATGGCCAGAGCCAGGAGCTGAACCAGGTGTCCAACACGTCCGAATCCTGCACCCAATTCTCCGGGTCAGCCGGGGCCTCTAGACCCACGTGTACGGTGGGTTCCCCGGTGTTCTTGCGATACCAAACCGGGACGCGATGGCCCCACCACAATTGCCGGGAGATGCACCAATCCTGGAGGCCTCCGAGCCAGTGTTCGTAGACCTTCGACCAGCGTTCGGGATAGAATTTCAGGTCGCCATCGGCCACCACGGAGCGGGCGGCATCGACGCTGGGATATTTCAAGAACCACTGCTCGCTCAGGCGCGGCTCGACGGGGACATCGGCGCGTTCGCTGTAGCCCACGTTGTTTTGATAGGGCTCTTCCTTTTCCAGCACAGCCAGTGCGCGCAAATTCTCGACCGCGACTGCGCGCGCTTCGAACCGATCCAGGCCCACCAGATTTTCGCCCGCCAAACCGTTCATGGTGCCGTCCGGATTCATGATGTCGATGGCGGCGAGGCCGTGCCGGGCGCCGATCTCGAAGTCGGCTTTATCATGGGCCGGAGTGACTTTCAGGACGCCGGTCCCGAACTCAAATTCCACATGCTCGTCGCCGATGATCGGGATGAGCTTGTCGGCGGGCGCCGCCTCGATTGGCAGGGGCCGGATGGCGTGCTTGCCGATGAGATGGGCGTAACGCGGGTCCTTGGGATTGACGGCAATGGCGGTGTCGCCAGGGATGGTTTCGGGCCGAGTGGTGGCGATGGTGAGATAGGTGCCGGGGAGTTCGGCGATCTCGACTTTAAAGTAATAGAGGACGCCGGATTGCGCCTTCATGGTGACTTCCTCGTCGCTGAGCGCCGTGAGCGAAACCGGGCACCAGTTGACCATGCGTTTGCCGCGATAGATGAGGCCTTTGTCGTAGAGGTCGACGAATACCTTCTGCACGCAGCGCGAATATTCCGGGTCCATGGTGAAACGTTCCCGCGACCAATCGCAGGAGGCCCCGAGTTTCTTGAGCTGTTGGATAATGATGCCGCCGTGTTTGTCCTTCCACTCCCAGACCTTCTCCAGAAATTTATCCCGGCCGAGATCATCGCGATGCCTGATGAGACCTTGTTTCTTGAGGGAGCGCTCGACCACGGTTTGGGTGGCGATGCCGGCGTGGTCTGTGCCGGGGAGCCAGAGCACTTCTTTGCCCAACATCCGTGCGCGCCTGGCCAGGATGTCCTGGATCGTGTTGTTGAGCACATGCCCAAGCGTGAGTACCCCGGTGACGTTGGGCGGCGGGATTACGATGGAGTAGGCCGGCTTGCTCGATTGCGGGTCGGCCGTGAATTCGCCATCGGCGATCCACTGCGCATACCATTTTTCTTCGATTGCCTGCGGTTCGTAAGTCTTCGGGAGCTCGGACATAAAAGGGCGGGAAATGTTTAAGAAACCGGCCATGCTGTAAACCTGCATCTTTGGATGCGCCCGAAATAAGAGAGCAATGTTATGAATGATGAATGATGAATTATGAGGCTTCGGAGAACGCAGTTGCTCGTTAATCCTGAATGCTTCTCTTCATTCATAATTCATAATTCATAATTCATAATTCCTCAAACGGCTTGCTATGAGGGGTTTCAGGGGTAGCTTTCGCGCCTCATGCGACGGGTTCTGCTCCCCATCATCTTGCTGCTATTGCACATCCAAGGCGTTGGGGCAGCGGATTGGGATGTCATGAAGCTGGGTGGCCGCGATCACGTGACGCTGGATAATGTAGCGAAATTCTATGGGTTCGTGGGCGTTCAGCGCGCGAGTAATTCGTTCTCATTGCGGTCCGGCGGCCGGCAATTGCGCGGGCAGGCCGGGTCGGTGGAATTTTACATCAACAATCTGAAGTTTAACCTCAGCTATCCGATCGCCGAGCACGATGGACATTTTTTGATTTCCCGGATGGATCTCACCAAGGTCATCGAGCCGGTGCTGCGGCCCAGCCGGATTAAAAACGCGGAGGCGATTAAGACCGTGGTGCTCGATGCCGGCCACGGGGGCCATGACAACGGCGCGACGAGTGTTTATGGCTCGGAAAAACAGTTCACGCTCGATGTCGTGCTGCGGGCCAAGGCGATGTTTATGCAGGCGGGTTTCAGTGTCGTGCTGACTCGCAGTGAGGACGTTTTTATTCCGCTCGAAGAGCGCACCCGGATCGCCAATCGCTACGAAAATGCGCTTTTTGTCAGTGTCCACTTTAATTCCGGCGGCGCGGGCACAGGCTTGGAGACATACACACTGGCGCCGCGCGGCGTGCCTTCGATGATGGCGGATGGCCCTAGGGTGGCGGATCTGGATCCTTGCCCGGGTAACGCGACGGACGCCGAAAACATGGCCCTGGCTACCGCCACTCATGCTTCCCTGGTGGTGAAATCCAGAATGTATGATCGCGGAATCAAGCGGGCTAGGTTTGTGGTGATTCGCGATATCCGGATTCCCGGGGTGCTGATTGAGGGTGGATTTTTGAGCAATAATTTCGATGCTCGGCTGATAGCGACGCCGGAGTATCGGCAGCAGATGGCTGGATCCATCGTGCAAGCCGTGCAGAACTATCGGCGGGCCGTGACTCCCGAAGTCACCGTAGCCTCGGCGCAATCCCTGGAGCAGCGCGAGGCGGCTCGGCGCAATGAGACCTCGGTGCGATCCGAGAGCAATGCAACTCCCACCATCGTGATTCCCACGAGCAACCCATAGATCCCCGTGCCGCGCGGTTCCCAACGTCATTCAGAAGATCGGCCCCAGGTGATCCCGGCCATTGAGTCGCTTCCGACAAAGCCCCGGGCTTCGGTGAAAAGTCGGCCCATCGGAGTGTTTGATTCCGGGATTGGCGGGTTGACGGTGGCTGCGGCGTTGCGACAGTTGTTGCCGGCTGAAGACATCTTTTACATAGGCGACACAGCGCGTGTGCCATACGGGGGCAAGAGCGCGGCGACCATCGAACGTTACAGCATGGAAATCAGCGGGTTATTGCTGGCGGAACAGGCGAAGCTGATTGTGGTGGCCTGTAACACCGCTTCGGCATTGGGCGTGCCCAGGCTCAAGGAAACCCTGCGTGTGCCGGTGCTGGGCGTTATTGAGCCGGGCGCCCAAGCTGCGGTGAAAGCGACTCGGAGCGGTCGCATCGGCGTGATCGCCACGCGCGCCACCATCTATAGCCGCGCTTATGAGCGCGCGATTCACCGGTTGGAGCCGGATTTAAAGGTCATTAGCCAGGCCTGCCCCCTTTTGGTGCCTCTCATCGAAGAGGGCTGGATGGACGATCCAATTACCGATCAGGTGATCGGCCGGTATCTGGAGAAGCTCGTGGCCGAGAAGATCGATACCTTGGTGTTGGGTTGCACTCATTATCCACTTCTGCGAGCGGCTATTAAACGCTTTGTCGGAGCCGATATTGCCCTGGTCGATTCTGCGGATAATTGCGCATTGGCCGTGCGCGACTTGTTGAAGCTAGAGAAGCTGGCGGCCCCGAAAAATAATTTGGGGCGGCTGCGGGTGGCGGCGACGGACTCGACCGATGGTTTTCTACGAGTCGCAGAGAAAGCGCTGGGGCTGCAGGTGGGGGCTGTCGAGTTGCGGACGGTGCAGAGCGTCGGCGGGTAGTGGCGCGTGCGTGGGCGGGGTGACCGCGGGGTGACAGGGTGGCTGCGGGTGTGGCCTTGGGCTTCGGCGCACTCTGCCATCCGGCACGCTTTGAGGTTCAGGCGATGATTCCTTTGAGCACATTCCCGAAGTTGTCGGTCAGCCGGAAATCGCGGCCGTTATAGCGGTAAGTCAGCTTCTCATGCTCGAAGCCCAGCAGCGCCAATACCGTGGCGTGGAGGTCGTGGACATGGACTTATTCTCCACGGCCCGGGCTCCGAATTCATCCGTGGCTCCGTAGG